>JAFXEA010000554.1 GCA_017521065.1 Kiritimatiellia bacterium
ATTCACTCCATTTTCCGACACAGTCTTGACCTGTCGCCACAGCCAGTATGCTGACGGGGCGGTGCCGTTTTTCCAAAGATCGTCTATCACCATCGCCTTGCCGTTCAGGTACATCAGACCTCGTTCGCCATGGAGAGACTTTGCCGGCTCATCGGCAAAAGCGATCGGACGCAGGGCGGCGAATCCGCCCGCATTATCCGCCGGGACCTCATACCATACGCCGCCGACATAGAGAAGGTCGCGCTCGGTCGCAATCTCACGGCACATTACGCCTGTGTCCCCGTTCACGTTGGGGAACTTCCACTTTTTACCGTTGTCATCCATAACCTCCACATAAGGACATTTTGCATCGAGCTGCGGAATTTCGCATCGGGTCGGACCATAATCGAACCGGGCAACGGCTCCCTCCACGTCTTCAAGACATTTCACACGAATCCAGTCGCCCTCCTCGATAAGCTCATGCCTGACAGGGGTACCGTCCTTGCGCGTGAAGGAAAACTCCATTGTCTCATATCCCGCGTGAAGATAAGGATCGGAAAGGTCGCCGGCTTTCACGTCTTCATTCATCCACACATATCCTTCACCGGAAGGCGGCCCGAATGATTTAAGATCTTCCGGATTAACAAACCAGAGATTGGACTGAGAACGCTTGCATCGCGGCGCATTCTTCTTGAGCCCACGCTTGCCGAGGAACTCGTCTTTTGTTTGGTCATCGCATCCGAATACGATCCGGTCGCCCCAGCGGCAGAAGTCCCCGATAACCTTCAGGTACGTTGAAATCGGGCGTATTCCGTTCGGATTTGCAGGCGAGAAACTTTTCGGGAACCGCCAGAAAGTTCCATGCATCGTCGCAAGCAGAGTTCCGTCACCGAAACCGACATCTCTGATGCGTGGCCATTCCGTGTTCCAGCCATGTGCGCCATCGTAGCAGTGGGATGCCTTGGGAAGTCTGTAGTATGTCCACTCGACACCGTTAGTGGTAACACCGAAAATTACACTCTTCGCATCCCAACCCATCGCCCAGATGGGATTCTTTTCAGGATGTTCGTTACCATATATTCCATCAGGCGTCGTCACCTCAGTAAACTGACAACGGCGTATCGTATTCCAGTCGCTCCCTTTCTTGTTCCACCATGCCAGCACACCTGATGGAACAAATGGATTTTTCCGGGCAGCTGCGCTATCCTCGCCGTTGTTTGAGATGAACACTCGTCCGAATCCGCTTGCAAGACCTTTGGCATGGTAACCGGGAACGCGTGTAACAGGCGCGGAATTCCAACCAGTCGGCCATTGCATTCCCAATCTCTTGAACATCGCATTTATCTCCCAATCATTCTTTCCGTTCTCACGGATAAGAGTGTCGACTTCAAGCGTGCGCATATCAAGTTCGTAAAGGCCGGTCTCCATCGTTGCAACATATACTTTGTTCGATGGATCAATAAGATGACGTGCCGCACCGGTGAGACGTCCCGGCATCCTGTTCGGAGATACAACTCGCACGTTGCCGCATCTATCAATGACATAAGGACCTATCAGCAACTGGTTCGACTCGCGGTGTACAAGCCGGTTCGCCGGTGTTCCTCCGACGGAACCCGGAAAAATCTCCTGCGTAAAATCCGGACGGATACGGTAAAGTTTGTCCGTTGAGCCCACTGGACAATGCGGACCATATGTGACAACCCAGAGATCTCCCGCCCACGGCACCACCGCGCCTGTCCCGCATTCCCCTTCTCCGTTGAACATCGCCAGATGCGGATACACTCCCGATACACAAAGTAGATTGTCAGCAGGTAAGTTCGTGTCAACCGTATGTCCGTGCAACGTTGATGCTGAAATCAAACCCAAGATCAATATTACTTTCCCTGACATTACGATTTTTCTTTCATTCACTTTGTTTGATTTCGGCGACCGGATGCGAAAAGACCAAGAGCGAAAAGATAGGCGAGACACCCTCCAAGCGTCGCAACGATGCCGACCGGTCCGAACGAAGCCTGCGCAAATCCAAGAACCGCCGATACCAGTCCGCCGCCCACTATCGCCATTACCATGAGAGACGAAATCTCATTTGCCTTGTTCGGGAAACGCCCTATCGCAAGAGCCATGCACATCCCGAAACTGTTGGCTGTGAGAAGCGCAACGAAAGCTACCACGGAAAGAAAGGCAAAAGGCGTTGAGACGAAAGGAATCGCCGCCGTCGCAGCAAGTCCAAGTCCCATGCACCACGGGAAGCACTTCGCCGCCGAGATGCGGGCGAACACGATAGCGCCAGCAAACGCGGCAACCGTCTTTGCGACGAAGTAGACCGTCGGTCCCATACCGGCGAGATCTACATTGACCTTGAACACGTTTTTCAGATATTCAGGTATGGCCAAGGAAAAGCCGACATCAGCACCGACTGAAAACAGGATGCCCACAGTCATCGCAGCCACGTACGGCTCTTTCAGCATCGCAAAGCATCCGCCGAAAGTAGTGGAAGAACCATTTGAAGAACTATCCGCGCCGGCCGATTTTCTTTCATCCGGAATCTTTGTGAACCAAAGCCACAGGGCAGCTCCAACGGTAAGAGCACCATAGAGAGGGAAAAGGAGTTTCCAGTTACCGAGCGCAGTCGCGGTAAGGTACACAAACACAGGAGTGAGCGCCGCACATACGGCCTTCACAAATTGACCGAGCGAAATGCGGCTTGCAAGCTGCGATGGTTCCACTATGTTAGACATCAATGCGGGAAGTGCGGCTTGTATGATTGTGTTGCCGATTCCTATAAGGGCAAATGCAGCAACGTACAGATACCATCTTTCAGCATTAGCAAAGAGAGGTACGGTCATCGCGAGAACCGTAACAGCGAGCGAAACGAGAACGGCGTTCTTGCGTCCGATGCGTCCGGAAAGCACACCGGTCGGGATCGATATGACAAGAAACCACACATAGGCGAAAATCGGCATCAGATAGGAAATGCGCGTTGCATCTGCGGCGCACTCCGTCTTTACCTGGTTCATCACCGTACCGATGATGTCTCCGAACCCCATCACGAAAAATCCCGCCAGCATCGGCAGCATCATGGATCTGTTTTTCATGTCGCAAATCTCCTTGCTCATATTTGATAAATCATTTTCCGTCGCTCATCTGCGCAACCGCAAGAGCGGCATAGTCGCCAATGTTTTCGCCAAGCTCAGCGGGAACGATCCGGCAAACCTTTCTCGCAAGCGAAAGCGCTTCACGGTCAAGGATTGGATCGACGATGGGCATGAATAGGTCAGCATTGCGCATGAATACACCGCCCAGCGCAATCACCTCGGGATTGAGAATGTCGATCGTGTATGCAAGTATCGTAGCAAGCTTTTCCGCAGATTCGCGGAACACTTCGGTACAATCCTGATCGCCCGCGCGTACACGTGCGAACAGCTCCTTGGTCGTAAGGTCAAGCCCTTTCCTTATCTTTGCGAGACGCGCCATTCCCGCTCCGGAACAGAAACCTTCCGCGCTTCCCTCCTTGTTGTATCCAACGGGACCTGTCGGCGCAAGGCGGATATGCCCGATTTCACCTGCATTGTCGTTTGCACCGGAATACAGTTTTCCGTCAATGACGATACCTGCGCCAAGGCCAGTGCCGAAAGTCATGAACACAAGACTGCTCACACCGCGTCCGGAACCGTAGAGATATTCCGCAAGCGCACAGGCGTTCGCATCGTTCTGCACCGCCACAGGAACATGGAACCTGTCCTCAAAGAACTTTACCACCGGCACATCATCCCATCCAGGAAGGTTCGGCGGTGACATGATGACACCGCGACGCGAGTCGAGTGGACCTCCGCAGCTGATGCCGATCGATCCTAGATTCGAATGTTCAGGACCGGTCTTATTTTCGATTCTGCGCGAGAACTCTTCAAGCACCTCCTGCCACGAAAGCCCTGCTGTAGGGAACTCTTCACGGGAGAGTATGTTAATCTTTCCGTCTTTGCACTCGCCGGTGGAAATGGCGCACTTCGTGCCGCCGATATCAAGTCCTATGTTCAAAACAGTTCCTCCTCAATTGCAGCGCACAGCGCATGGTAAACAGGAAGGTGCAGCTCCTGCACCTTGTACGTTTCCGTTTCCGGAACACGGATCGTCACATCGCATATTTCCGAAAGCTTAGATTCTCTCTCGCCTGTGAACGCTATGGCTGTGCCGCCAATAGCCTTCATAACTTCCGCAGCAGCAACGCAGTTGGCGCTGTTGCCACTCGTGGAAAGTGCGATCAGCACATCACCCGGCTTTCCAAGCGAAAGCACCTGCTGAGCAAAGGCTGTCTCCCACGCAACATCATTTGCGAAAGCAGTAATTATTCCGCTCATCGAGACTAGCGAAATCGCAGGAAGTCCACCTTCAAGTTTGGCGACAAGCTCAGGTCGGAGTTTCGACGCAAGCTCCTGCGGAACAGCGCGGAACTTCTTGAATTTCTTCAGAAGTTCACCACATATGTGTTCCGCATCAGATGCGCTTCCACCGTTCCCGCAGACAAGCACCTTCCCGCCTGCACGATATGACTTTACAAGAATATCCAACGCCGCTTCCATACTCGAGCGACATGAAGCCAACTCAGGATAGCGGAGCATCAATTCGTCTATCAATGCAATAGATGTTTCTTTCATAACCATTCCTTTGTCTATCTAATTTCTCAGCTATTTTATTGACCTACTGCCTTCATTTCTGCAACACTGCAGTCACCACCGGGAAATGGTCAGACGTGACAGTGTCCTCTACCACATACGAATCTTTTACATCAAGCCCAGATGCGGATGGCGATGATACCGCAATATAGTCTATACAGTGTTCACTTCCAGGCTTGTATGGTTTGAACCCATGGAATGTGCGGCTCTTCTCCTTTGACAGAACAGTCATGAATTTCCTGAACTCGACAAGAGTCTCGGATTCGGGTGAAGCGTTCCAGTCACCGGTAAGGAACACAGGCTTATTCGAAGAACATTCCTCAACAACTTTGCGGATGATCTCAACAGACTTCACACGGTTCGTTGCCTGAAGGGACAGGTGCGTTGTACCGAACCAGAAATCCTTGAATTCGCAAAGCAGAAGTATCCTTGGCTCTCTTCCTGGAAGCGGAAGCTTCACAACCGACAGCGGCTTTTCCTTTGAAAGCACCGCAACTCCATAACCGCCATTGTTCGGATACTTTATACCAGCGGCAAAAGTGGCGTGCATACCGGTAAGCCGACCAAGCTCCGCCGGCTGATCGACACCATCCGAACGGTTGGGCGAACGGCAATCAAGTTCCTGTATCCCCGCGAAATCCGGTTTTTCGCGAAGGATCGCCGCAACAGTGCGATCAATGTCAACCTTCTGGTCGGAACCACAGCAATGTCGCACATTGTAGCTCATCACGCGAACCGGAACAGGCTGAACCTTTTCTGCATTTCGACATGAAACGCAGAATACTGAAGCAGCAACTGCAACCATTACCAACAGCCAGTCTATCATTTTCATTTGAAATTCCTTCCACAAAAGATTGCGATCAATGGTTTTAGAATTTCTGTTGCTAACAGACGGCTACATCCGCTGTCACAACTCGTACAGGAAGAGGCGGCAGTCTATCGGGCCGTTGTAGAACGGAACGCGATGCTTGTACTCGAGATTCACGACCTTTGCAAGATCTGGATTGCCGGTGATGAGACCGCCGGTCATGCCCTTGCAGCTGTCGGCAAGGAACTGTCCAATCCTGTCGTAAAGTGCCTTGAGCTCATCGATGTCGCCGAGACGGATACCGTATTCAGGATTGAAGAATATCGCCGGACGGCTCCCCTTCTCAACTGAATCCGCGCTTCCGGATTTTCTCGAAAATTGCTGTACGTCAGTTTCCGCAAAGTCGCATGCGGCAAAGGTGATGTTGTTGAACACACCTGCTGCATGTGCATTTATCTGAGCATTCTGGATCGCCTCGGGTGAAATATCGGTCGCGAGAATCGGTGGAATATCCTTCTTCTCATTCTGCGCCGCCTCAAGAACCATGTCCTTGAAAATCGTTTCGGGCGAAACTCCGAAACGCTGGCGCGGAGCGGCAAGCGGAGCCTTCTCACCGGGGATTATCTGGTTGTATCCCTTGATGCCCATGAACCCGAACCTTGCGCGCAAGGAACCCGGCGCACGGTTCATAGCCTTCATCGCAGCCTCGATTGCAGGAGTCCCTGAACCGCACATCGGAGATATGAAGGGTGATGTGCCGTCCCAACCCATTGCATCGATGCACGCCGCAGCCAAGGTCTCCTGCATCGGAGCGGAACCGGGTATCTTGCGGTATCCACGCTTCGAAAGCGGAGCGCCTGAAGTGTCGAGATAGATTATCGCGGTATCGCCGTTCCAGTGGAGGAACACGCTTGCTCCACGGTCGTAGTCACCGCCCGAATCAGGTCTGCGTCCAAGCTTCGAACGGATTCTGTCAACCACGGCATCCTTCAGGACAAGTGACGGCAGACGCGTATCGCGCACAGAAAAATTATGAACGACAGACGACACGGTGAAATATCCGTCAACGTCAATGAGATTCTCCCAGTCAATCGTTACGGCCTTGTCGTATAGCTCGCGCACATGGCGGCACTGTCCGCGGAACAGCGGAACAAGCACGCGGTGTGCGGTGCGAAGCCAAAGGTTGAGCTTGAACACGTCGCGAAGCGCGCCGCGCACTACCACATAGTTCTCCGACTTGTCTATCGGCTCATAGCCGAAAGAGCGAACCTCCTTTTCCGTCCAGAGCGCGAGCGTCTTGGCGCAGGAGATTATGATCGGGAAGTCTTTGTCTTTCCAGAGATTCATCAGTTGATGCGGAGCGGCATCATCACGTAAAGGAACGGAACGGAACAACGGATGACTGCCGGTGAAGAGCCGTTGTTCAGTTCGATTGTGACCTCATCATCATCGATGGCCTTGAGCGGATCCTTCACATAGGAAGGATTGAAGACTATCTCGATCTTCTCTCCGCTGTACTTGATCGGCACGATGTCCTTCGCTTCGCCGATGTCGGCGGCGACGGAGGAGACGAGAAGCTGGTTCGAATCGAAGGTGAGGCGCGTGGAGGAGGATTCCTCCATCATCATGACGCTGGCGCGGTCGATGGCGTCCAGAAGAAGCTTGCGGTCGACATCGATCCTTTCCTTGCAGCTCTGGGGGATCACCTGACGGTAGTTCGGGTATATCTCGTCAAGGAGCTTGGAATAGATCTGGGTTTCACCGAGGTTGAACGCTACCTGAGTCTTTTCGATCGTGATCTTGACTTCACCGTCGCCGGAAAGCGAACGCTGAAGTTCGGCGACAACCTTGGAGGGAAGAATGATATCCTTCTCAGCTGCGGCAGGGAATTCGATTTCATGTTCGACCAAAGCGAGACGGCGGCCGTCGGTTGCGACCATCGTGAGCTTGCCTTCCTTGAAGCTCATGAGAACGCCCTTGAGCGTCTTGCGGGTTTCATCCTGCGAGACTGCATAGGACGTCTTCCTCAGCATTTCGCGAAGCGTCGCCTGGGGAAGAGTGTATGCGAATGCGTCATCTGCGGCGGGAAGCGCAGGGAAGTCGGCCACGTTCATTCCTGAAAGCTTGAACGCAGCGCTACCTGCGGAAATGCGGGCGCGTTCCTGGATGTCCGTCTCAAGTTCGACAACACCTTCAGCGCAGGACGAAATCGTGCTGAAAAGAAGCTTGACCGGGAGTGTGGTTGCACCCGCCTCTACAACCTCGCAATCTACCGTGGACTTGATTGAAATGTCGATGTCGGTTGTGACAAGGTTCAGCTTGCCGTCGTTCGCCTCCAGCATTGCATTCTGGATGATCTGAAGAGACCCTTTTCCAGGTACGATGTTCTGTACCTTCTTGAGTCCCTCTATGAACTTCGAACGGATGATCTTTATTTTCATTTGTGTCGAACTCCCTTTGGTTTCCTTGACCGCGTATTGTATCCTATTAGTGGTTATTAAGTAAAGAACTTATTATCATACTATTAGGATTGTTCATAACTCGCATAACCCGTTTCTGACCCTGTTTTCATTGGCTGAAACCGCTCTTGCACCTGTTCATTTCCGTTCATCATCGTGTTTGCTTCTTTCTGTTTCTTTTCCGGTCTGTTGATACGTGTCAATAAATCGCCCTTTTGGGAACAGGTTCTTAACAGGCAGTCAACAAGTTGTCAATAGAACAGCTCCGATGGTTTGCGTCCAAGCTGCTCCGTTATCTGCTCGATGGTCTTCTTGAGTTCAGGCTCCACATCGATGCGTTTCTGTATGGTTTGCGTACCGTGAAGCACTGTTGTGTGGTTGCGTTTGAACTCATTTGCCACTGTAGGAGTTGAGTTTCCGGTAAGTTTCCTCGCCAGGAACATCGCAACCTGCCTTGCTGTCGCCAAAGGCTGTGTGCGGTTGTTGGAGAGCATATCTGCGTATGTGACATCATATGTGGAGCACACCGCTTTCACTATCTCGTCTATGGAAAGACGCTTTATGACAACCTCTTCCTCTATATGCTCCTTTAAAAGCACACGCGCGATCTGCTGGTTTATCTCCATTCCCGGATTGGCGTCGATGAACCTCACAATCAGGTTCAACGCCCCTTCCATGGCTCGGACTGACGATTTTATGTTTTCGCTTATAAAAGTGAATATCTCTTCCGGAATCCTGTGACGGCAGTTCTTGGCCTTGGATTTCAGGATCGCAAGACGTGTTTCATACGAAGGAGACTCGATTTCGATGACTATCCCCTGCTGGAAACGCGTAATCAAACGTTCTTCAAGGTTGCTCAGACGTTTCGGCGGTACATCGCACGTCATGATGACCTGCCTTCCGTACGTCATGAGGTTGCTGTACGTATTGAAGAACTCCTCCTGGAACTGTTCCTTGCCGCCGATGAACTGCACATCATCCAGCAGAAGCAGGTCGATGTTGCGGTAGCGTTTCCTGAACGATTCCATATCCCTGTTGGAAAGAGCGTTTATGTATTCGTTGAGAAACGTTTCACTTGTTATGTAGCAGACGCTCTTCGACGGGTCGCGCTGCATTACATGGTGGCCGATAGCCTGCATGAGGTGCGTCTTGCCGAGACCAGCGCCTCCCCAGATAAAGAACGGGTTGTTAGTGTTTCCGCCCGGCTCCTTTGCGATTGCTGTTGCGATTGCATATGCAAACGAGTTTGACGGACCTTTGACGAAATTGTCGAAGGTGTAGTTTGGATTGAGTGGCACGGTGGACGCAAACGCAGGACGTCTCACCACATGGACATCTTCATGTTGCGTCTTTCTTGCCTCCCTTTCCTTCTCCTGTTTCTCCCTTTCAAGCTCCTTCGCCTTTTCGGTGACCCTGAACACAACTTTGACTTCAGGCTGTGCACCTGCCTGAATCAACGCACTGCGCAAAGGCTCGGCATAAAGCGATGCGTAATAGTCTGCCGCATACTGGTCGGTTACGCCTATTACAAACTTATCCCCTTCAAGCTCATGCGAAGCGAAAGCTGCCGCATGGCGATCCCAACGGCTTATGTCTTCAGCTGATCTCAAGGACATTTTGTACAGTGCCACCGCCAATGTCCACAGGTCAGCTCTTAATGTTGTTTCTGTCTGCATTTCTTCTGCCTATAATCGTTCTTTCCAAGGACATATTAAAGCAGAACGGCACCAAAAACACAACAACGAAGAAATACAAACAAGTAAACAATTTGTGAACAGTTTCTGTGCATAACTCTATATGTACATATATCGGGATTTAATAGAAGAATATGTGATAAACGGGTATTTATGCAAAAACGTTATGCACTTATGCACATGTCGAGTTACAAGCGGATCAGGCAGTTATGCAGATTTTAACCCCTTTTATGCCTGATTTGTGTGCAATTATCAATGCCGCTGTTCATAAATCGTTCATAATTGTGATTATTTTTATGTTGATATATTTGATTTGATACTCAATACTTAAAATAATTGAATTATTTCAAATAATATTAAAGGTATATATAAATATACATATCGCATAACATTATAAACAACTTATGAAATAAGTGTTGATAAGAATATAACTTATGATATAATCAACGCTTGTGAAAAAAGACATAGATATAATCATAGTTGGTGGCGGTCATGCCGGTTCTGAGGCGGCTTTGGTCGCCGCACGTATGGGTGTGCGTACCCTTCTGATCACTGGTAGCAAGGATGCGATAGCCAAGATGCCATGCAATCCTTCAATCGGAGGTTTGGCCAAAAGTCATCTCGTATATGAACTTGACGCGCTTGGCGGTGAGATGGGATACAACACCGATCAGACCGCTCTTCAGGAAAAGACTCTGAATACGTCACGTGGACCAGCCGTCCGTGCAACACGTGCTCAGTGTGACAAGCGCCTTTACTCTGAACGCATGCAAAAAGTGATATGCAATCAGGAGAACCTTGAAGTCCTTGAAGATGTTGTCACCGATATAATGATTGAAAATGACAATGGATCAATTGCAGACTACATTGTCGCTAACGCTCCGCAAGAAGATGCTGAATCATTGATAGGGCGGCGTGGCCCTATGATGCTGCAAGATGATACAGGATTACTAGTAGGGAGCGTTGTCCTCAACGCGCCGCATGATATTGAAGACACCCCTTCTGATAAATCTGATGTACAGGTAGGGTCCAGAGTGATGCGTGACAGTAACACTGTCACAGGAAAAGTAAAAGGCGTAAGGACAGAACTGCACGGTGAATATATGGCCAAGGCAGTTGTCGTCACAAGCGGTACTTCTCTCAGAGGACGAATCTTCATCGGACATGAAGTCGAGGAATCAGGCGGAGATAACCGTCCGGCGGCAAATCTTCTTTCAGAATCCCTTGAACGACTTGGTTTTGAACTGATCAGACTAAAAACCGGAACGCCACCCAGACTCAAATCAACTTCATGCGATTTCACAAAATGTACGGAGCAGAAAGGTGAATCACCTGCACCGCTGTTCAGTCTGAGATCAAAACGAGATTCATTGATAGAACAACGCGTTTCTGTACTGCCGAAAGGTACTGAACAGGCTGAATGTTCCACGTGGAACACTGGGTTGCAAGCTTCAGATAAGCTTTTAGAGGTTGATTTACCACCTAAAAAGGCTTCTGAAACAGGTTTTCAGCCTGAAAATCAGCAATGTTCCACGTGGAACATTCCGAATGTATCCTGTTGGATGACCCATACTACCCCTGAAACGCACGATATAATTCGTTCTCATTTGGGTGATTCAGCTCTTTATGGTGGTCCGATTAAGGGTACTGGAGTACGGTATTGTCCATCAATTGAAGATAAAATAGTCCGGTTTAAGGATGCTGTCCAACATCATGTAATGCTTGAACCCGAAGATATCGAAGGTAATATCATATATCCTAATGGTCTTTCATGCTCTCTTCCGCGCGATGTTCAGGAGCGTATGGTTCGTTCGGTCCCCGGTCTTGAGAATGCTGAATTCCTTAAATATGCTTACGCCATAGAATACGACGGTATTGATGCCCGTGAGCTGCGTCATTCCCTTGAATCCAAGCGTATTGGTGGTCTGTTCTTTGCTGGACAGGTCAACGGCACGACCGGTTATGAAGAGGCTGCCGCCCAAGGTATAATGGCCGGTATTAACGCCGCCTTTAGTGTCAAAGGTTGCGAGCCGTTGATTCTCAGCCGTCAGGATGCCTATATTGGTGTGATGATTGACGATCTCGTTACGAAGGGAACTGATGAGCCATACAGAATGTTTACTTCCCGTGCAGAGCGTAGATTGATATTGCGGCAGGATAATGCTCGTTATCGCTTGATGTCGGCTGCTGAAAGGGTTGGTGTGCTTTCCGAGGATATCCGTGAAGAGACGCGTCGGTTCAAGGATCTCATCGAAGAGCATCTCCATGATAAGGATATATCCAGTCTGCCGCCGCCTGTTATTGAGCAGATAACAATAATGCGTCACTATGAAGGCTATATCCGTCAGGAAGAGGTTGCCGCAGAACGTGCCAAGCGTGACGAACAGACTAAGATTCCGGAATGGCTTGACTACGATCAATGCAAGGCCGTTCGCTTTGAAAGCCGTGAGAAGCTTAAGAAGTGGAGACCCGAGACTCTGGCACAGGCTTCACGCATTCCGGGTGTCAATCCCGCCGACATTGCTATCCTTGCTGTGATTATCCATCGTGGGCAGCATACATCTTGATGACACCATAATTTCTGAAATGATTTGTAGGTTTGAAAAGATTTCATTGACATAACCTGTAAGTCATGTTGATTCTGCATAAAACGAAATACACTCTTCAGTTTATCTACCTAATATACAGTAATCGTCTGATACTCTAAATAGTTACAAGTATTATGCGTATTTAGTAGAGTGAGTTATCTTAATAAATGTTAATAGACTGCACCCCCTATAAGTAAGGCAACTGAGAGAACGGGCAAGATTCCCGATTTCAAATATTTCGGGTTTGACAAGCAGCTCTATCAAGTCATGATTTCAGTCCAACGCTCGGCGATATCAGCAACTTCCAGAACTCCAGAAGCCTTGAGTTTGTAGCCCATAACATTATTGAGAGTATTTACATGAAGCGTCCTACGAATCTTCTTCATATCCTTTACTCCTTTTCAACGGTATCAACAGTGACTTCTTCCGGGCATCATTCAGGTGCTATTCAGGGATGAAAATGTGCCGCCTGCATATGAAAACCAACTCCGTTGCGTATGAAAGAAACTTCTGTTGCGTATGAAAGAAACTTCTGTTGCGTATGAAAGAAACTTCTGCTGCGTATGAAAGGACTTGATTTGCCGTCATCTTTATGAAATTTGCCGCCATTATACCGTAATTTGCCGTCAAATCTACGTAAAATGGCGGCAAATTAAGGTCTTACACCCATGGTGCAAAGTCCTTTCACCCTATTTAAACCGTCCTTTCACCCATATCCGCGCCGATTTTCATCCATGACGCAAGCCGCACATCCAGTATTGCCAAACCTATCCCACGGTACTGCCAACTGCATTCGACAGTATACGTGGATTGGATGCTTGAGGCAGGATGTGTGGAACAATGATTGTTTGAAGTTGACTTTGAGAGTTTTGCGCTATCAATTTTCGGCTCTTTTGCCATGTTTTGTTCATAAGATCGGCGGTATTTGATATAATTCATGCGAATGGAATGATGGAATCATGGCAGGGGCAATGACAAAAAACCGCATCCAATCAGACATTCTGGAATGGATCTTTTCGGCTGGAGTTTACCCATTTTTTGAACGCGAAAGTGGATTTCACCCCGATAAATAAAGGGTGAAGTGTATTTTAAGAAGTGGGTTTCGCAGTTTTACATTTATAAGTGGCTATCCGTAGTCGACTTCGAAGAATTCTGCGAAGC
>JAFXEA010000555.1 GCA_017521065.1 Kiritimatiellia bacterium
GGTGGTCTGAAAATAGATGCGCGAATTATATCATTTCACAACAGAAAATGACAGCAAAAAAAGGAAAGGAAAGAAAATGGGAACCGACATATCCTTTTCATAGGCGGTCGCCGCAATCATGGCGCACCATGCCAAGCTCTACGAACTTCTTCTATCCGTATTTCCGGCATATCGCGGCGAGGGCGAAATACCGCCGCGCGAGAACCGCGCAAGCCGCATTCTCGACTGCGAAAAGAACAACGCACACCGTCTTCTTGAAGAGCTCGCAACGGCGGCGAAAGCGAAACGGGCAAGGGAGCATCTCGCCCCTGCCCGATTGCTCAGAATATCTCTATCAAAAAAGGCGGTGACCTTTAGTCCACCACCTTATCGCTTAGGTTACAACTCAACCGCTTCAAACTTCTCCACTCCATAGTCCACTAGGTTGCGAGTCTTGGAATTGAAGGAAAGGCCTACGAGCCACACAGGACGCGTTTCGGCACGATAAGGTTCAGCATACCCCTTCTCATGAATCTGCTTAAACGCCTTGTCAACTGGCTCATCGACCTTCAGTTCAAAAATGCAGACCATCGCCGGATGCTTTGCTATTATGTCCGCTCTCCCATTAGCCTGCACCGCCTCCATCGTAAAATCGAAGCCGCAACTTGCAAGGAGGAATGAAAGACAGCGACCGTAGGAATTCTCATGGACACTCGCCTCTTTCGAGCCGTATGCCATCGCCGCATAAAGCGATTTCAGCCCGTTGAAAACAACATCCCACTTCGCGCCCAGCAGTTTCTTGCCGAGTGACCCCGCCCACGCCATCGTCTCATTCGCCGCAACACCTGTCATCAATGTACAAAGATCGCGGCGCACCTCTTCATCCGGAACACCAAGCGTATACGATTCCGTAATGGAATTGTAATCTTTTATTGTCAAATATCCCGCCTGAAACAGCATGGCAACCGGCTTGAGATGCCTCAATTCCGCAACATCAAACTCAGAAGAATCGACATCCTCTATTCTATCGGGATTGACATAAAGCATATCCTCGCGCTTCAAATAGTTCATCAACATCGAGGGCCGTCCCGTTGACGACCACGTGGCCGAAAAACCAGGCTCTTTACGAAATAGCGTATAGGCAACCGAAATCGGATTGTAAACCGTGGTCGGAATGTTTTTCGCAAATCTAAAGCCGTTATACCACTTTTTCAGCTGCGCTCGGTAATCATCGTAGGATTTACCCATCTTTTCGGCATGATCGCGAAGATGCTCGTCAAAGTTCGCCGAAAGCTCTTCCTCAGTATAGCCGAACATCGTGGCGTACTCATTGTCCTGCGAAATATCGACGATATTGTTGAGCGCTGAAAAAACGGAAAGCTTGGTGAACTTCGAAACCCCCGTCATCAGCAAAAAGCGGATGTCACCCGTGCGGTTCTTCATCTGCGAATAGAGAGCAGATAAGCGGGCTCGAACAGCTTCAGCAACTTCGATATTGTCAAGCGTATGCCCGACGGGAGCGTCATATTCGTCGATGAGAATCACTACGCCCTTTCCGCCATTGGCGGCGGAAAGTTGCTCAATTGCCTCGCCAAAATTGTACTGCACTGAATTTGAAACGTCATACGCATATCCGACATCGGAAAGCCGCTTCTTAATATGTGCGGCAAAATCCTTCTCGAACTCTTGAAGATTATCAGTCGCGACATCGTTAAACTCAAAGTGAATGACGGGATACTTCTCCCATGCCCAATCCGTCTTATCAATCGCAAGCCCCTCAAAAAATTCGCGCCTCCCCTGAAAAATGGCCTTAAGCGCAGAAATCGTAAGCGACTTCCCGAAACGGCGAGGCCGCGAGACGAAGACCAATTTAGAACCCTTTGTGGAGATAAGGCGATGCATATACATCGTCTTATCCACATAGATGCATCCATCTTTCCTCAAAGAAGGGAAGTCTGCAGTATCTGTCGCTATCGGTTTCATTTGGCAAACATTATACCAAACACCAAATTACACCGCAATAACGGGCTGCCCAAAACACCTTTATCCTTTTCTTTTTTTGTCCCTCTGGGGGATCAGACAAGTTCGCCGATGAAATCGTAATCGCTGACCTCAACAAGGCGCACAAGCACGAACTCGCCGACAGGTGCGATTGCAGCATCGTCGGCATCAAGCCGCACAACTCCATCGACATCCGGCGCCTGGCTTTCGAGACGCGCAACACCCGGCGACACAACCAGCGCCGGAAGCTCCGCCCCAAGCATGGACTTTGCCTTTTTGTCCCAAATCTTCTTCTGCGCCGCCATTATCTTGAGCGCACGCGACTGCGCCACCTTCATCGGAGGCCGCCCCTTCATCGTGGCTCCGGGCGTTCCCTCTTCCGGCGAGTACGCAAAGACTCCAAGATGATCGAACTGCATACGCTTCACGTCCGACAGCATCCGCGCAAAGCTCGCCGCCGTCTCGCCCGGGAAGCCGGTCATTACGGTCGTTCGAAGCGTAACGCCCGGCACTGCGGCGCGGATGCGTTCTGCCGCCTCCTGCGTGGCCTTGATTGCGCTTCCGCGAGCCATCGCCCTAAGCACATCCGGATCTGTATGCTGAAGCGGAACATCCACATACTTCACAGCCTTCGGGCTCGTGCGCATCCATTCAAGAAACTTGTCAGTTATCTCGTTTGGATAGGAATACAGCACACGCACCACAAAATCGCCGCGAATCCTGTCCAAAGCCTTCAACAGCGTTACAAGATTGACCTTAGGCTTTCCGGGCTGATGCTTGAAGTCCACTCCGTAAAGCATAGGATCCTGCGCAATTATGTTCAGCTCGCGAACTCCGGTACGGACAAAATCCCGCGCCTCTTTCAGTATCGCGTTCATCGGACGCGAACGGTACTTTCCGCGGATTGCGGGAATTGCACAATACGCGCAGCGATGGGCGCACCCTTCTGCTATCTTGAGGTAGGCAAACGCCTTCCCTGAGAGACGGAGTCCCGGAATTCGCTGGCAGCCAAACTTCTTGGGAACACCTTCCCACGAATCGACGCCCTTGAAAAGCGAAATGCGCTCCGGATAGCGCTCAGGATAGCAGCCTGCAACGACAACACGCTTCACCTTACCCTTGCGCTTGAGAGAAAGCGCCCTGCGTATCTCGCGTTCCGCCTCTTTTCGGGCGGACTCGATGAATGCGCAGGTATTGACCACAAGCGTATCGCAATGGTCAGGGGTGGACGAAAGAGTCCACCCCTCCGAGAGCATGCGCCCAAGACGCACCTCTAGATCGGCCGCGTTCTTGGCGCACCCGAGACTGACGAGCCCTACCGTCACGGAACCGGGAATCCAGCAACGAGCTTGGCGGCTTCCGCCTTGACCTTCTGCTGGAGTTCAACGTTTGTGATGTCGGAAAGGATGTCGGCGATCCAGCCACCGATCTTTGCGGCCTCAGCCTCCTTCATGCCACGCGTCGTGATGGACGCGGTTCCGACGCGGATGCCGCTCGTCTTGAAGGGAGACTCCGTATCGTAGGGAATCGTGTTCTTGTTCACCACGATGCCGGCGTTGTCGAGCGCGGCGGCGGCGTCCTTGCCGGTCATGCCCTTCTGCTTGACATCGACGAGGAAGAGATGGTTGTCGGTGCCGCCGCTCACGATGCGGAAGCCGCGATCCTGAACAGCCTTGCACATAGCCTTGCAGTTCTTGACGATCTGGGCGGCGTATTCCTTCATCTCAGGCTGCATCCACTCGCGGAAGCAGATCGCCTTTGCCGCGATGATGTTCTCAAGCGGACCACCCTGCATTCCCGGGAACACCGCGGAATCAAGAGCCTTTGCGTACTGCTCCTTGCAGAGCACGAGACCGCCACGCGGACCGCGAAGGGTCTTGTGTGTGGTGGAGGTGACAAAATCGGCGTACGGAACGGGCGA
>JAFXEA010000556.1 GCA_017521065.1 Kiritimatiellia bacterium
GGTGGGGGCTGCGGTGCAGGCGGTCGAGGATCTCAGGTGGCTTGGTCTCGACTGGGACGAGGAATACGTCCAAAGCGAACGCATTTCGCTGTACGCGGAAGCGTTGGATATCCTGCGGTCAAAAGGTCTTGCATATCCTTGCGTGTGTTCGCGCAAGGATGTGGAGGTGGCCCAATCGGCTCCTCATGAAGGCGACCAGCTCCATTATCCCGGAACATGCCGGGACCGTTTCAGTTCATGGAATGATGCCTACCGGTTCTTGAATGCGTCATCATCAGAAGGCTTGGCTGCGCGAAATCCGTGTTGGCGCTTCCGTACGCCTGACGTGGCGCATGTTGTGTTCGAGGATGGTTTTGCCGGTGCATATTCGATGGATGTCCGTGCACAGCTCGGGGATTTTCCTCTTGCCCGGGACGAGAGGGGTGCAGGCTATACGCTTGCCGTGGTCGTGGATGATGCGGCGATGGGTGTGACGGAGGTTGTGCGCGGTGATGATCTTCTTCCGGCGACGCCTCAGCAGTTGCTTCTCTACCGTGCGTTGGGGTTGAAGGAGCCGAATTTCTTCCATGTGCCGCTTGTTGTTGGACCGGATGGACGTCGTCTTGCAAAGCGCCATGGAGATACGCGCATCGCGTCTTTCAGGGAAGAAGGAATGAAGGCGGAGGATGTAATCGGCTACCTTGCCTGGTCGCTTGGGGTGAATCCTGGCAAAAATCCGATTTCCCTGGCTGCCCTGACCGGCATTTTCGATCCTGCGCTAATTCTGCATGAACCTCTGGTGTTTGAAGGTATTGTCTGACGCGGCTTTTCGGCCTTGGCTGCCTAGTTTCGTCTTGTTTAGCTAGTAAAACCATAATGCGAGGAGCGTTACGGGCGAGGCCAATGAATATGCGCAGATAGAACAGACCATTTCTCCGGAAGAGCTGACCGACATCGTTGCGTTCATAAAAGAGCTGTGATGTGTTATAATTCACGGCATATCATAATTCGGGATGGGTGTGATGTCCCGACGTATCGGTTTTCAATTGAAAGGTTGCTTGAAACATGAATGAACAGGCTTTGAAATGGGCTTTGTGGATTGTGGCGGCATATTTTGCCGGCGCGGTTCCGTTTGGCTTTCTCATCGGCAAGATGCGCGGCGTGGATGTGCGCACTGTCGGGTCGAAGAACATCGGTGCGACGAATGTGTATCGCACCGTCGGCAAGAAGTGGGGGCTTCTTGCGTTCCTGTGCGACTTCCTCAAGGGTTTTGTTCCGACCCTCACGGCGGCGAAATGCGCGGGGTGCGGTGGCGATCTGCCCGTAGCTGTTGGTCTTGCTTGCGTAATCGGTCATACGCTCACCGTGTTCATGAAGTTCAAGGGTGGCAAGGGCGTTGCGACGGCGTTCGGCATGATGGTCGCGCTCATCCCGTATCTGGCGCTCGGAGCTCTCGCGCTTTTTATCGTCACCGTGTGGCTCTCGCACTACATTTCGCTTGGCAGTTGCCTTGCGGCGGCGGCGCTGGGTGTTGCCGTGTGGTTTTGCGGATGTCCGATTTCTCTCAAGGTTGTGGTGTCGCTGATCGCCGTGTTCGTGATCGTGAAGCACAAGTCCAACATACGCCGTCTCATTGATGGCTGCGAGAACAGGATATATTGACATGGCGGAACGTTATCTGAAGTTCAAGGGTTTCCGCGATGTGCATGTGCATTTCCGCGATCCCGGGATGCCTGCGGCGGAGACGCGCCGGAGCGGAGCTGCCGCCGCTGCCGCGGGGGGATTCACGTGCGTGACGACAATGCCGAACACCACGCCGGCCGGCGACAGTGTGGCGTGGCTGCGGGAACAGATAGATGATGTCTCCCTGCCCGTTCGCATTGCGCCTTCCGCCTGCATATCAAAAGGGCGTCTCGGAAAGGAGATCGCAGATCTGGAGCGTCTCGCCGAAGCCGGAGCTGTCGCGTTCACGGATGACGGTTCGTTTGTGGATGACGAGAATCTTATGCGCGAGGCCATGCGCCGCGCCGCAGCTCTCGGAAAGCCTGTCATGCAGCATGCCGTCGTGCCGTCCATACTCGGTGCGGGTGTGATCCGCGACTGCGCAGTGGCGAGGAGATTCGGTCTCCCTGTCATGCCTCCGGAAGCTGAGACTGAGGCGGTCCGGCGCGACATACGGCTGTGCCGCGACACCGGATGCGCACTGCACATCCAGCACATTTCCTGTGCGGGGACCATCGAACAGATCCGTGCCGCGCAGAAGGAGGGGCTGCCCGTGACCGGCGAGGCCTCTCCCCACCACATTCTCTTCTCGTGCGAGGATATCCCGGACAATGATGCGAACTGGAAGATGGCTCCGCCTCTCGGGAACGCAGACGACCGTGCGGCGATACGCGCAGCAGTCAAGGACGGTACGCTTGGGATCTTCGCCACAGATCATGCGCCGCATCCTCTTGCGTCCAAGCAGGGCGGGTTCATCGGAACGGCGAACGGCATAATCGGTCTTGAAGTTGCTGTGGCCGTCACATATCATGTGATGGTGGAGCAGGAGGGGATGGACGTAAACGAATGGGCGAAACGCTGGACGGAAGGTCCGGCACGTCTCATAGGCGAAGAGCCGGACGGTGAGACCGTCCTTGACCTTCAGGCGAACCGCACTGTCGATGCTGAAACATTCAAATCGCTTTCACGCAACATGCCGTACATGGGGCTTCAATTTTCGGCGTGGCCGCTTCCGACCCGCCGCATTTGAGAGAGTATGTCATGCAGATGCTGGAAGTCACTGGTCTGAGAGTTCGCTATGGTGCCATGGAGGCGGTGAAGGGCGTGAGCTTTTCGCTTGGCCGTGGCGAGACCTTGGGCATCGTCGGAGAGTCCGGCAGCGGAAAGTCAACGATAGCCAAAACGCTCATAGGTCTTGAAAAGCCTTTTTCGGGAACGATAGTCTGCAACGCGAAATCCGTCCAGATGGTGTTTCAGGATGCGGTGGGGTCGCTCAATCCGCGAATGACCGTCCGGCAGACTCTTGACGAGGTGTTCAAGGTCAAGAAGGCATCCAAGCGCTCCGTGAAAGAGCTGCTCGACATTGTAGGGTTAAGTCAGGCCGTTCTCGAGCAGTATCCGCGTGAGATGTCCGGCGGACAGTGCCAGCGCGTAAGCATAGCGCGCGCCCTGGCGTGCGAACCTGATGTGCTGATAGCTGATGAACCGGTGAGCGCTCTCGATGTGAGCGTACAGGCTCGCATTTTGAATCTTCTCCGAGATCTTCGACATGAGCTTGATCTGTCCATTCTGCTGATCGCGCACGATCTTGCTGTCGTGAAGAACGTCTGCGATCGCGTATGCGTAATGCAAAGAGGGCTTTTCGTTGATGCCGGAAGCGCGGCGGAGGTCTTTGAGAATCCACAGAGCGATTACACGAAGCATCTGCTGGCCGCCGTTCCTGATGTGGCCCGTGCATTGGCTCAGAGAACGAAGAAGAACATACATTCATGAAAAGCCTGTATAAATATGTTTGCGCATGGACCGGCTCTCCGATATCGAGCAATTCGTGTTTGGAGTTGTTTCGGCGGGCATTCATATCGTGAGCGCGGCGTTTGAGTTCGCGTATGTTGCCTTCGGAGTAGAAGGGATCGCCCAAGATACAACAGTCCTGCATTTGTGGTACACTTTTCTGTTGAAAAAAAAAATGATTTTGGTATCCTTACGACCTAAGGAAATAGGGAAAGGTGTCAAAATACATGAAATCAAGATTCTTTTTTTCGGCGGCAGTCGCTATGGCGAGCTTCCGTGCTCTCTGTGTGGAAGGTGTCTTGGATTATGTTCTCGCCGCAGGCGAGAGTGCGACGATTTCCTCTGCCGGGGAATACGAA
>JAFXEA010000557.1 GCA_017521065.1 Kiritimatiellia bacterium
ATCACAGGCACCGGACCTTTAACATGGCGAGGACGGTAGAGTATCCAATCGATGGCTGGACCGCTTTCGTCTTTCCTGAATCCCATCCGGAACCGTTTGCGGATTGCAAATCCCGCACAGGATATTTTTTCATCCTCGACCTTGATGTTCAGCGTTTCAGGCTGCGGCGGCTCCTTGCCGTACATCTCCTTCGCGAACACTTCAAGAATCTCACGGCGGCGGCGAGGCCAGTCGGCGGCGTTCTCGACCTTCGTCCCGTCCGCAAAGACGAGCGGATCCTCAAGACGATACGGCTGCACTTTCGTTTCATCGTAGTTGACGACAGCCTTAACACCTGCGTAATCCAACGTGCTGGACAGCGATTCTGCGAATGCATTCCAGGCGCAGGCCCCAGCAATGAGCGCGACGGAAACAGTTACGTTGTGCAATTTCTTCATCGGTTTTCCTTTCTGTATCAACGGTCAACAGGCTGAAATACATGACCAAGAGGCGGCATATCAAGATCGATGACCCTGCCGCCGATCTTCACCTGCGCCTTTTTGGTTTCATACGATGCATTCACAGCCAAAAACCATGTCACGCCGTTGTGTCTCCATGCCCTCACCGGCATGTCATCCAGCACTCCTTCGACCAGATTGGAAATATCCTCCGCAAGGAACACCGGTATCATCTTCACGAACGCTTCACCCGCCCTGCATGCCTCGTCCCAGTACTTGTCAAAATCTTCAGGACTGTGACCAAGCGCGTTCTGGCCGAGGTGATGATAGCTCCAGAGGAACACCCCGTTCGCCCCCGCCGCCACGCACTGGAGGCACATATTGAGCATCTCCTCGCCGGTTGGATGGCGCATCTTTGTTTTGTCCTTGCTGATGTAGCTGGTATCGAACGCCTGCGTGACCTGCCACAATGGACGCATCCCGAAATATGAGTTGCGCACGTTGCGGGTTTCCGTTCCCACACGCGCAATTGGAACTACGCCACCTGCGCCGAACGGATAAGGGTCTGTCCCCTGAATGTCGCAGTTCCATTGCTTGACCTTGGCAACGCAGAATTGCTTGCGCTTAAGGTTGCGGCTGTCGCCAACGCAGCGAAAAACAGACTCTTTTTCATAGGAACTCCTTTCAGTTTGTCATCTTGTTTACACCGTCATTGTAGCAAAAGGCACCCACCTTAGCAATAAACATCTTAAAGGAAGTTGGCCTACGCAGTTTGCCATAATAACGGACACTATCAACAAAGGCAGGCTGTTTCTATTTGTACCCCGTTTGCCAAATACTGGACACCAATTCTTACCATCCCCTAAATCCCGCTATCTTCCAAAACACACCAAAAACCGCCCCGAAATCGCACCCCGCGCGGGGTCTCTCCCCATAGAAACATGTATCTCGAACTTGTCCTTCATCAGGAAAAGCGTACCGGCCACAGCGATGGAATCATCAGGATGCGCACACACCACAAGCACCTTCTCACGCACCTGCGCTTGAAGAACGAACGATAGGGCGGCCAGGACTGCAGTGACACAGGGTTTGAACATGACATTTCCCTTCAGTCAATGACTTTTCTTACTTGTTCTTTTTCGCACCGTAAAGATTCGACACGGTAAGCGACTTGCGGAACGCCTCATACGAAAGACCGGCCTCCGCCGGGGTGAAGACTATCGTGCGGCTCTCCCCCGCCATGAGCTCGAGAAGGTTGTCGTCGAACTCGCCGGGGATCTTCCATGCGTTCGCCCATACGTAGAACGCCGGCTTTTCGGCCGTGATCGTGACGGAAAAACGTCCGCCAAGGTCAGCGGTCTCGACCTTGAGCTTCGGATCCGCCAGCGGGGCGTCGCGGAACTCGCCGAAAAGCCTGAAGTCGCGCACGGTGCCGCGGGGAGTCTTGAGCGTCGCAAGCAGGAACGTCTTGCGGCGGGCTTCGACATCGCCGAACGCTGCCTCGGAGATCGTGGTGGCGGTGACGGAACGGCCGATAGGCATCTTCACCTTGCGTCTTTCGTGCTCGGCACGCGACGAACCGTCGAAGGCGACCGCCTCCACCACGAGCTCGCCTTCCATCGCCTCCTGCGTGTCGTTGATCGCATAGAAGGCGAGATCGAACGGAACGGACAGGTCACGGAACTCGTAGGCCTTCTGAGGCGTGAGGTAGTGGTACGGAACGCCCTTGCGGCTGGCATAGGACTTCTCCGTGGGCGCAATGGCTACAAGAAGCGGCGCGAATGTGCGCTTGAGCTGATAGTGGAGAGGCTTCCACTTCCCGCCGTACTCTATCGAGCTCCAGGACGCCACGGGCCAGTTGTCGTTGAGCTGCCATATGAGAGCCCCCATGCACCACGGCTCGAGAGACCTGTAGTATTCGCACCCAGTCTTGACGGAAAGCGCCTGATGCACCTGGGTGAGATAGATGAAGTCAAGGGCGCTTGCAGGAGCGAAGAACTGCCGCCTCAGGAAGTCCATCAGACGCCTGTTGCCTTGGGGCGTCTTCTGGTGGTACATGAAGTCCGCCCCGAGTTCACGCACGGACTCCGCGGGCGCGAACGTCTCTCCTATTTCAGCGGACGGCATCGACTGCGAACCGAACTCGCTGCTGAAGCGCGGCTGGAAATCGTAGTAGCCCCAGCAGGCCCTCCACCCGAAATATACGCTCCAGTTGTGGATGTCACCGCTTGAGCTGTCCTTGCGGCAATCGATCACCGTGTCGTCGAATCCGTTTGCCGACGGCGACGAGGACCAGTATTGCCGCCCCGGGTCGCATGCCTCCACCACCGACCTGCCAAGCGCGGCGCGACGGACGAAGTTGGCCGCATGGCGGTCGCGTTCGTCCGGCCAGCCGATGTCCCCCACAAGCATCGAGATGCATTCGTTGTCACCGCACCAGATCGCGATCGACGGATGATCCCTGAGACGCTTCACCTGATACGTCTCCTCCTCCCTGACGTTCGCGTAGAACTCTTCGTTGTCGGGATACAGCGCACACGAGAACATGAAGTCGTGCCAGAGCATAACGCCGTATTCATCACATGCCTCATAGAAGGCGTCTCCCTCGAAGCGTCCGCCTCCCCAGATGCGGATCATGTTCATGTTGGCCCGCGCGGCATCCCTGACGAGGCTGCGCCACTTGGAGGATTGCCGGCTTTCGAACGCATCGCTCGGCACCCAGTTCGCGCCACGGGCGAACACGGGGCGTCCGTTCACCCTGAAGAACATGTTCGTGCCCTTGCGTCCGAGACGCTCGTACGTTTCGGCGTCAGGCTCGGTGACGAGCTCAATCGTGCGCAGACCGATCTTTTTCGCAACGCGCGAACCCGCAACCTTCACCTCAAGCGGGTAGAGGTTCGGATCCCCTTCGTTCACCGGCCACCACAGCCGCGGATTGGACACCTCCACGGCGGAGCTGACCTTGTTGACGCCCTTGGAAAGCGCCACCTTGCGGACAGCCTCCGACTCTCCGAGATTGACCGAGAACTCGGTATCGCCGCCGGCCGGCGAAAAGACCTCGGCGTTCACGGTCACGGTGCAATGCGTGCGGTCCGCATTGAACTTCTGATCGCAATAGACGTAGTCAATGCGGGCGATCGAGGTCGCGACAAGCTCGACCTTGCCCAGGAGCCCTGCGGTCATCATGCAGGGGCCCCAGTCCCAGCCACCGTGGCACATCGGCTTCCTCACGAACATCGCCTCCTGGAAGAACGTGTTCTGGATGTGGTAGGAATGACCGTCCTTGGCCGCCAGAAGCCGCCCTTCGCGCACGGCGCTGTCTATACGGACCACGATCTCGTTCCTTCCGGGACGCAGATACCGCTTCACGTCGAAATCCCAGCGGCGGAAACGGTTGTTCATCCGGGGCAGGGAGTGTCCGTTCAACGTCACGGTCGCGAACGTGTCGACCTCGTCAAGGCGCAGAATCACGCTCGGCGCGGAAAGGAACTCCTCCGTGACTTCGAACGTACGACTCTGCAGCCAGTCGGCACGCCCCACCCAGAGCGTGAGATACTCGTTCGCCGAATAGTACGGATCAGGAATGAGCTTCGCCTCGAGAAGGGCCGTATGCACATCGCAGGGCACGGATATCGGG
Source organism: Kiritimatiellia bacterium (assembly GCA_017521065.1). GTDB lineage: Bacteria > Verrucomicrobiota > Kiritimatiellia > RFP12 > UBA1067 > UBA1731. The sequence continues at coordinate 4,075 of JAFXEA010000557.1, forward strand.
CAGTTCACCTCGCTCTTGCCGACCTGCTCAAGGCGCCATACGCCCGCAAGATCGATCTTGTTCTCGTACGCGATCTCGACGGCATGAAGCCGCACCACGCAGCACAATGCCGCGACCGCCGCCACACACCAAACGGATTTCATGGTATTCCTCATTGTCCTTCCTTCTCCTTCTGCGATAGCGATCATTTCGACTTCCGGGCATCTCTGTTGACCAGAACGACCTCGAGCGGGGCAAGATCGAGCGAAATGCCTTCCGTCTCAAAGCGGCGAGGGGCGGTATCGGCGTTCGCTACCGCAACCATGCGTCCACCCGCCGGGCTTCTCCATTCCGAGGCCATCACCGGGGCCATCTCCACGTCAACCTTTCTCCCCCAGCGCATGACGGTGAATCGGAGTGGCTCATGTTTGATGCGGTTCTCGACCAGGGAGACGAGTTCGCCGTCCGCAAAGTACTCAAGGGCGCTGCGGCGCTTTTCCGCGAGCTTTATCAGGAAATCAAGGCGAGGCCGGAACCTGTCGTGCTCAAGAATCCACTGTTGCTCCCAGCCTGTCTGCGCCCCCCAGAGGAAACTGCGCGCCTGCATCGCGAAGAACGCCTGATCGGTGACGTCCCTGCCGACGCGGCAGGCGAACGGAGACATGTACCCGGAATAGACAATAGGCGTAAGGGGAACGTCGTTGCCGACATTCGGCCCCCAGACGAGAAAGCCGTCGAACATGTCCGTGTACGGCTCGGACCAGTTCTCCGACGTAAGCGGAATATCCGGAAGCGCGGCATGGATCTTATCCAGCGCTCTCCTGTAGCCGTCTATCCAGTGCGTGCCGCCGCCGACAGGATGCCCGTGGTTCGCCGCATAGCAGGGCACGGCCGTCATGGAGGCTATCTGATCGTAGTACAGAGCTCCCACCCTGTATTCGTCCACCATCCTCTTGCCCAGGGTGACAAGCCAATCCCCCCACATCTCCGCGGACGGACAAACCGCGGAGAAGTCCATGTTGGCCCATCTCTCGTTGTGCAGCGAACCGTCTGCGAGCCTGCACATCCACTTCTCCGCCTTTTTGAAGCCATCGTTGTCCCAGGCCCAGATGCGCCCGTTCAGATAGGGCATGAACCGCAATCCCTTCGCGGAGAGTCTCTTGACCATCTCCTTGAATCCGGGTCTGGCGGGGAAGTAATCCGGCTCCTTGACATTCTGCGGGTGCTTGTGCCAATAGTACACGTGCGCGGCTACAGGGAACCGTCCGTTCACGACGGCGAGAGCCTTCTCCGCCGTTTTTTCGATGCGCGGCATCGGCGTTTCATGTCCGTACTGGAGAAGAAACCACATGCCGATGTCGCGGAACGTCTCCGAACGGTCCTTACGGGATACGAGCGGCCCCTTCTTCATCCAGCGCGCGTTCGCGACAGACCATTTGCGGTAGGTCTTCGCGGCATCCACCCATCCGCCGTTGAAACCGTAAAGAGCAACCGCATAGTCCGGAGCCCCGGCCTTCCCCGGAACGCCGGCGTCGACAGCGGGCGTGGATATGGAGAAATCGAACTTATCCGTGTAGTTCAGGAACTTTATGACGCCTTTCGTGTCGAGAGCGGCGACCATGGCACCGCCGCCCGCATCCTTCTCGAATATTGCGATTTGAAAGGGAGACGCCCAATCCGGGAACGGGAAGCGTCCGGCCACCCAATTGCGGAAACGCTGACCGCCCCAACAGCCGCCGGGACGCACCAGCGAACCCTCTCCGGGCTTGATCAGAGAGCTGAACCTGGGATACTCCGTCTCGAAAAGGCCGTATACGTTGCTG
>JAFXEA010000558.1 GCA_017521065.1 Kiritimatiellia bacterium
CACCCACAATTGCGTGCCGCAGTTGTTTTTATCACCGCCAAGGTCGGCAAGCTGTCGCCCGAGCGCTCCGCAATGATAGATGTACACATCGCTTGAACCATACGTCAGACTCGTTGAAGCTGCGGCCGGGCTGTTTGAGACAAGCCATCCGTCCGCTCTGTATATGTATCCGTTCGAAGCCACCTCAGCCATGGACGAGAACACCCCCTTGAACGGGTTGTCGCAATAAAGATGTATCTGCCCCCGTCCCGATTTTGCGATGCCGCCTTCTCCAGACACAACTCCACGCAGATGAAACGGACCTGCAACAGTACGGTTCACCGATTCATCCAGACTTCCGGAATTTATGAACGGAGTCTTCTCGGCCGAGATGGAGATTGCGTTTGAGATATCCACATCCTTCAGTGAGGTCGAAACGATACCGTTTGCGCCAAGTGCAATCTGCTCGCCGGCAAGCGTGAGCTTGGCAACTCCGGCAACAGTGATGCCTGCCACCGACACTGCAGAATCCACATTGACCGACAATGCTGAATTGACGGTAAAGGATGCAGTGTCCTCCACGCCATTCGGGTAGCCGGTATCTGGAACCCAATTGGCTTTGGTTGTCCACTTGCCATCAGAACCGCCCCCCGTCCAGGTGTAATCGACGGCAAACCCTGCTGTGCAGACTCCGATGGAGGCAATCAAGAAGGGTATCCTGCATTTGCAGAACGACTTTTCAGTAAGAGATTTCGTGTTCATCAAGTACTCCTTCACTTCATTTGCAACATATTTTATCAAAAGAGAGAAAATCAATCTTTTGCATTCTTTGCAAATTTATTTGATTTTTTTGCCGCAACAATTTACACAGTTTCTTAAATATGATACCTTTACCGCATGCAGAGAATAGGTATTTTCATCGAACGGCAGCGCAACTTCGGCAGGAAGCTTTGCGAAGGAGTGTCGCAATACGCCCGCAATCACGGCGGATGGTCAATGACAATGCTCGACTGGGACGACTTTTCCCACCCAGAGCGTTTCAGGCGGTTTGACGGTTTCATAGCCCGACTGCTGAACAAAAGAATATCCAAGGTGCTGGACGACACGGCGAGACCCGTCATCAACGTATTTGAAAACAGCCATTCCGGAACAGCGGTACAGGTGATGCAGGATGCCGCCGCCATCGCCCGACTTGCTGCCCGCCATTTCATCGATCACAGATTCGAGAACTTCGCATTTTTCGGACATGAAGGCATTCGTTATTCCGATCTCAGACGACAGGCATTTGTTGACATTCTGAAGAAAGAAGGATTTGGATGCAACGTATATCCGACTCCGCCCGACTGCCTTCAGGATTTTGAAAATTCTGTCATGAGATTCGAGAAATACTCTGCTAACACGGAACGCAAAGCCATAGAGCATTGGCTGAAACGGCTGCCGAAGCCGATCGCCGTATTCTGCTCTCACGATCTCCGCGCCTACCAGCTGATAGAACGATGTCATGCGCTCGGCATATGCATACCGGACGAAGTGGCCGTGCTCGGCGTAGACAACGACGACCTGATATGCAACTTCACAGAACCGACGATTTCCAGCATAGATCCGAACGCCGAGACGATCGGATTCCGAGCCGCGGAAATGCTCGATTCAATGCTGCAAGGCGGCAAAGCCAAAAGCGATGTCGTGATTCCGCCGTCTACGCTCATCGAAAGAAAATCCACCGCGACCTACCCGATAGATCCTTCATGGATGTCTGACGCACTCGTATTCATACAGGCCAACGCCCACCGGCGGATATCAGCCGCCGATGTATTCCGCCATATCAACAGATCGCACACCGTCGTGGACGAAGCGTTCCGCAAGACACTCGGGAGTTCAGTCTCAAAGGAAATCGCCAATTCACGGCTCAAAACGGCGGCACGATTGATAACAACCACTTCTCTTTCCCTGACGGAAGTGGCCGACAGATCGGGATTTGCGTCAATCCACTATTTCACCCGGTCGTTCACGACGGCTTTCGGAATGTCACCGTCCCGCTTTAGGGATAAAAATCGGCACACGTCCTGAATCGAGTAGGGGGAAGTTTTCTCCCCCTACTCGATTTGTGTAATATTATGAAAGTATGTATTATTTTATATCTTAGATTATGGCGTTAAATATTCAAAAACGATATTATTTTACACAAAACAACACTATTGAGCGTTTTGAGCAAAATTATACCACGACACCCGGATCACTTCATTTCAGTGACGGGGATTTTATCCATGTCGCCATAGTCGAGATTCTCGCCCGCCATACCCCAGATGAACATGTAATTCGATGTTCCGGCGGCGGAGTGGACGCTCCATTCCGGAGATGTGATCGCCTGCTCGTTGTGGAGCCACACAAGACGCTGCTCCTGCGGACGGCCCATCTGGTGGCAGATTGCCTGTCCCGCCGGGACGTTGAAGTAGAAGTACGCCTCCATGCGGCGGTTGTGCGTGTGCTGCGGCATCGTGTTCCAGACACTACCCGGCTTAAGCTCGGTAAGGCCCATCTGAAGCTGGTTCACGCCGCCGCCGGGACCTTTCGTCAGCACGGGGTTCACGATGAGCTGGTTGATGACGCGGTCGTTCGACTCCTCCATCTTGCCGGCCTTGATGTAGTTGCCGATCGTGTAGCCCGGCTTCTTGCAGCTCTGGTCGCTCGTGATGCGCTGCGTGACGAACTCCTTGTAGGCGGGCGCGGAGTTAATGTAGAACTTCGCGGGATTCGCCTTGTCCTTGGAGGCAAACCTGACCTCCTTCTTCCCGCAGCCGACATACAGCGCCTCCTTGAACTCGAGATCAAAGACTTGCTGTTGTCCGCTTGCTGTCGTTCCAATCTCCTTAATCGTCACCGTTCCAGGGCCACCAATATTGACAACCCCGAGCTCTCTCCTCTCAAGGAAGTAATCTGCCTTTAGCTCTTCAAACGACTCAAGCACGAGCTCCTTCTCCACCGGCATCGCGCCGCCGTAGACGAGGCGGTCGTACATCGTGTAGGTGACGTTGATTTCGTCGGGCGACATCACCTTCTTCATCACGAACCGGTCGCGGATCTTCTCCGTGTCGTAGTGCTTGAAGTCGTCGGGGTGCACTGCGGTCTGGACGGTGAAGTTTACCGTCGTCGCCAGCATTATCGCAATCATGTTCATTTTTCTTTGCCTTTCTTTTGTGTTTTCAATTTCTGCATGTAGCCAGCTGCGCTCTTGAAAAACCGGCCGCCAGGTCGCCTATCGCCTTTGCCGCGAGGTTAAGCCACTCAAACCGCGCCTTGCCATAACTTTCGCGAGCTGCGCCAGCCTCACGTGGTGCAAAAGGCGACAGCTGGAGAAGCCGCCCCTCGGCACATAAATCGAAATCTCCGCCCCACGGCTTGTAGTAGCGGCCCATACCCTCGGCGAGCAACTGCACCACCCTCCCTCCACGAGCAATGGCCTCGGCCTTGACAGCTTTCTCTCCCGGGGAAATCCACGGGCTAACAAGCACAGCCCCGCGCTCAGCCTTTGCGCCCAGCTTCGCGACGATCTCGGCAAGCTTGCCGTCTGGCGTTGCCGTAGATATTCTAACGCTCACCAGAAGCGGAGCGTCCAGCAGAAATGGGTTGCCGACGGCAGTCCAGGCCAACTTGCCGCCCTCCGCTTGCTGTTCTCCCTTGCTGTCGTACGCTTGCTGTTCTTCAAACGCCCTCTGAACCCGATTGCCCTTCCTTGGCTTTGCAATCTCCTCGCCGGTTTCGACGTCCCAAAGCTCTCCGCCGTCTCGCGCAAAGGAACGAAAATCCCAGCTGTCGGCGCCGGCAACGCCAGCCAGCGTCTCGCCCGCGCGCCCAAGCCACCAATGCCTAAAGCCCATGACCTTCTTGAAAAGCCCTGGGTTGTTCTCCTTTATCCAGCGACGCTTGGCGTTTGCCAAGACATAGCTTATCTGCCTATGAAGCTGCCCCTTCGCAAGGCAAACCGAGTCGCGCCAAATCGGATTCCATACACTGCGGCCGATGCGCCTCTCGACCTCGCCGGCAAAAAAGGCGACAATCTCTTCAAGATTGAACGACCCCTCTACCGTTACATAAATGATGCCATGGAAGTGGTCGGGCATTATAGCATTGTATGTTGCCCTTACCCCGGGGAACTTCGCCTCTATTGCCTGCCAAGCCTCGTAGACGGCACGGCCTTCTTCCGAGCGCTCAACGCCCCACTCGCGCAAAGTGCCGAAGACAGAGGCGCGTGGCTCAGTTACAAGCGTGATCATGTAGTTGCAGCAAGAGTCATAACGCCAGCCGAGCAGTCCCTTGTGGCGCATTGGAGTGACAGCAAGCGTACGACAACAAGCCGCGCCTTCGTTGGCTTGTTGAAGGCCCGGCCGTTGCGGCAAGCCTCCTTGCTGTCGTACGCTTGCTGTCATTCCACTCCTTGCTGTTGTACGCTTGCTGTCATTCCACTCCTTGCTGTTGTACGCTTGCTGTCATTTTGCCCCTCTGATTCTCAGCCAATTCACTGCGCACATGCCGAGTGCAAGAAGCCCGGCGAGAGCGGCGCCGATCCACTTGAGAGAAACCGCGAGGTGGTAGATGAGCCAGCACCACAGCGCGCTCGCGAAGTCCAGCGCCGCGCCGCCCTCGAAGCCCTCTGGCACGGCGATGCCGTCGCAGTTCGCCGCCGCAATCGCCTTGGTGAACGCTGGCGTGAGGTTCGTGACGAAAAAAAGTCCCGCGACGAGCGCGACAAGTCCGATGACAAACGTCTTCGGCACATTGCCCTTCGTGATCGGCAGTACACACGGGAAGAGATAGAACATCCCCGCGAGCGACGCGAGCGGCAGGAACTTGTTGCCAGGTAGGAAGACCGACAAAAAGAGAATCACCGGAATCAGCAGAATCGACACGACGAGCGTGGTCGGGTGTCCGATGACGAGCGCAGGGCTCATGCCGATCGAAAGCCCCTTGAGCCCCGAGAAGCGCTTTTCGACAAAGCTCCTCGTCTGTTCGCAGATGGGCCTGAGGCCCTCGATGAAAAGCGAGGTAATGCGCGGGATAAGCTCCATCACCGCGCCGACAGTGACGCCGAGCTTCAGGATCGAAGGAATCGAATCGACGACGGCTCCCCAGGAATCGCACTTGAGCGCCCCGATGCC
>JAFXEA010000559.1 GCA_017521065.1 Kiritimatiellia bacterium
CATGGAGGTCTTGTAGGCGGAATTGTTTGTGATCGCCCCTTTCTGCCCCGGCTCCGAACCCGGCAGGAAATCGACCGCAGGATAGTACCGCTGCGAATTGGGTTTTGCGCTCGAGGAAACATCGACCACCATGTAGTCGGGCGTATTGTCGAGCGGCCAGGCGGTCACGCAGAAGAGCGCCGCATCCACCTTGAAACCGTTCCCTTCGCTATCCTTCCACGCTTGGGAGGGATTCCATTCGATCTTGAACTTGCCGTCGTTGCCGAGATCGGCTCTCGTCACCTTGCGCCACACGGCGCCTTTCGCGTTGCAGATATGTTCTCCCCCTATCGAAACCCAATCAGACTCGTTGGCAGTCGCCTTGCCTGTCAGATTTGTCCTAACGTCCAAAGTGACGACAGCCGGCACATCCACGTTCGCGAACTCATACGAAATCGTGACAATGCGGCCTCCGGGATTCTGCTGCATGGAGCAGGAGGTTACCTCCGGAAGCGCGGCATCCGCGAACGCAAAGCCTGCCGCGAGCGCGGATGACAAGGTGATCAGTTTTTTCAGTGTTTTCTTTTTCATGGTTGAACCTTTGCTTTGGAATTTAACGAACGGTGATGAAGAAGCCTTTCCATGGATCGTCGATCGGGCCGACAATCGAGCTTCTTGTATAGGTCCGGGCATCAAATTCGCCCGGAGAACAAACATATCTCCAAGAACAGACAGAAGCCGCCAACCCTCCGGAACACTCGCATGTACGCACCGACGAACCGGAGGCGGACAGCATTTCCGCGCTATCGGACGAAATCCAGAACCGGTATCTGACGCCCACGCCATCGCTTTCGTACAAGATGGCGTTTCCGTACACGTCGGTATCGGCCAGACCCGCAAACGACATGGCTGCCGCCAATGCCAAACAACACGCAATTCTCATCTGCACACAATCCTTTCTCTTTGAACGTCAATTATCCGTTGATTCAAATTTCTCGACCTTGACCTTGCCGAACCGGATAGAGCCGTTCCCGCCATCCGTGACAAACAGATGGTAATGCCGCTCTGGATGTTCGTGGTCAAATTCGATTACGTAGCGCATCCTGCCCGAATTGCCACATGGAGTGATTATCCTCCAATTGGCATCATGCTGGGGTGGTCCCGGGAAACGCAGCATGAATTTCCATGCCCGCAAATCCGGCTGCCGCGTTTCCATCTCCACTGTAAACCTGTACCGCCCTTTTGCCTTCCAGATTCCTGTCGGAAGTTCAAGCCTGTGGTCTCCCGGCGCTATCGAATACCATCCGTCGCGCGGCTCAAGGCGTTTGCCGCCCTTCACGCCCGTCATGAAGCGACATTCCGACATCGGACTTTCGTTGTTGTACAGCGTTCTGCAGCAGGATGCGGCCGGGGCCGTGAAAAAGGTCTCGATCGGCCTTCCTCCAACTCCAAAACAATTGCACGGCACGACCCGCACCCGATACTTTTCCCGGGATCGAAATATCCGGCACTCAAAGACCTGACAACCGTAGCCGAGCGCCCGTCCTCGGGCAGATAGAACTCGCCGAACATTTCCATCTGCGCTATCGGCTTGCCGGCGGGAGTTGCAATCTGGATTTTGTAGATGTAGGTTCCGTGTTTCCCGCGGGCGCACGGAAACGCCATTTCCACAGAGGCAAACGGAGACGCCGTCTTGAGCGAGAGAACCGCTTTGGCGGGAAATTGCGGAACCGGCTCCCTCTCTCTGGCCCGTCCGCAACTGTAGGGAGCGGAACCCGGTTTGAACGGCAACGGCACCGTCCATGGTTCGTCCGCGCCATATTCCTTCTTCGTCCGCACGTCGAACCGCCTGAACACCACGCGGTCGGCGAATACCTCCATGACAACCGCACCGTAATTCCACTTTATGTCGGGAGCCGCACCGACAATGTGCCCGCCCCATGCATGCAGGCATCCCATGTTGACGGATGTGAATTCCCCTTGCCAGATATTGCGCTCGCACCGCAACGACGCATGCACGTGTCCGCTGATGTTTATTATCCCGGGGAATCTGGAATACAGCTTCCGTCTTGCGCTGCTGCCCCATGTAACGGAGTTTTCCGTCGTATCCTCGGGCGGGACATGGTCGAAAACAAATATCGGCTTGCCGGCGTACTTTGGATTCGAACACACTTCGCAAAGGAGCCGCTCCGCCCGCGGCACGTCGAGCCATTCGGGAAACACCACCAGAGGATAGCCCTGCATGTCTACAAGATCGTAAAATCCGTTGCTCGCGCCAAGAAGGCGTTTCACGTCAGCCATCACCTTTTCCCATGGCTCGTTCCGGCGGCCCATGTAGTCATGGTTGGCGTATACCCATATTTTCCTCGGCGGTTTGGATATGAACGCCGTATCGGTTATCTCCTTCAGGATCGGATACACCTCCGGGAAATGACGCTCGGCGATATCGCCGCAGTTCACGAAAATATCGACGTTTTTCGAGGCGAAGAGATCGCAAGCCATCTGGACAAGCCTGCAATTGCCGCGAGTGGGCCCCACATGCGTATCGGTCACGATGCCGGCCTTCCATAACGGTTTCTCCGAGCCTCTGGCGCCAATGACGGCAAGCGCCCCTGTACCTGCGATAAATGTCCGTCTTGTGGTCATCTGTCCATCATCCGCTTTCTCTTGTTTTCTTTTGCACCGAATAATAGCACAAAATCCAAAAGCGACTCGCACTTTTGACCAAAAAACTGTGTGAAAAACGTCCGTGGCCTCGCGCCCGCCGTTTCCGGAGCCGAGCGGCTACAGTTTCTTCTGGTACAGCTTCCGCCATTCTCGCATTGACATGCCAGTGCGTAGATTGAACGCCTTGTTCAATGCCCGCTGTGAACGGTATCCGCACATGTTGGCGATGGCGCTGATGGCGACGTCTGTCGATGAAAGGAGAGTAAAAACCTTTTCTAATCTCACATACTCTATTTCGTCATGGACCGAATGTCCCCGGGCCTCGCGAAAGCGCATATTGAAAAGGCTTTTGGATACGGCCGACCTGGCTATGACATCGCGGGCTTCGAGACCGTTGCAGGCCTCGCCGCGTATCATGTTCAAGGCGGCAACAATCCGGTACGTGCTTTTTTTCGATCCGAACGTCGAACTGCGCCAGATAGGCATGAGAGGAGGGACGGAAACGCTGCCGGAGATGCACGACCCGAGCATTTTGGAAGCTATGAAGCCCTCGCCTTCAAGATCGCGCTGCACGCTGGTGATGGTGGGCTCGGAAGTTTCGCAAATATCCTCCGCATTGTCGATTCCGCACAAAGTGATGTCGCGGGGGATTTTCCTCCCCGCCTCGACTGCCGCCGCGACAATCTCGGACGCGGCGAAATCGTTCACGGCGAAAACCGCAGTCCGTTGCGGCAAAGACGCTACCCAGCGGGCGAGCAGCGACGCGCGGCGCACGCTTCTGCCTCCGTTGCGGAACACCATGCAGTCATACCCGTATTCCTTGACGAGAGAACGGAAGAATTCAATTCTCGTCTGCGACCATGAATAGTTTTCGGCGACTCCCACTACGGCGTAGGCGGAGGGATTGCCGAGCGAAAGCTCCCTGAACACGGTCCGCACCACGGCCTTGTGGTCGACTTCAACGCGGGAAATGCCCCGGCCGTAGAGCGTCGGCGGAGCATGGAGATAGACAACCGGCACGTCACCGAAAATGTCTTGGCGCATGGCCGCATTGTCGTCTGCGCAATCCACAACGCAACCGACGACCGGATGGTGTCTGGCGAGCATCCCGGCGACAAGTTCCGGCCGGGCGTCAAGCCACATGACCGCTTTCAGGCTGCACATTCCGGCGTATCGCTTTATTCCGGAAAAAGTCTGCTCGCGAAAGCGATCTCGGCCTCCGCGATTTCGGTAAAGATAAAGGATTGATCGCATAACCGCACTCGCTTCACTCCTGGCCTATAGGCAGGATAGATTTCTTTTTTTGAATATTCTTCATGGTATCATAACAGCAGCATTACGGTCAATAGGGAGCGATATCCCTTACCAAAGCAATTGCAACCAGTCGTATTTACCTGTTCTCAATCAACCATCTTCATAATCTATCGTCGTATGGGGAGAATGGCATTTGTTTTGAGAAATTCAAAATGCCATGGGTTATCTGTCCAGCAGTATCGGGTGCTTGCCAGCATCCGTGCGCTCTCGGGACTCCTGTCGCACTTCACCTCGCTCTGTCGCGCTGTTCGTCGTGAATCTCCGGTTCATTGTTGCGGCGCTACCGTGCCTTAGCGCCGCGCTTTAGCGCGGCTTGCTGTGCAATGAAGGTCTTGATGACTCTGGTTGCGCAAACAATTGGGAGAGCGCAAGGCAAGGCCTGAAAGCCAAGTCTTGCTCTCCAATCGGTGCAAGCGATAAGGCTTGCGCCGATTCTCAGAAAGGACCGGATCGACAACTAGCGCGGGCGGACGAGGAGCGTCAATCGCGGGGCCTGAGCCGTTGAGAGAGGCGGGGTTGTGCAGATGCCGCAGATGTGCGAGGATATGGTGACGGGCGGTATTCCGCCCTAAACCATAGACCGCACATCTGCGAGCGGATGCTCAAGCTTACGCCGAAAGAAACGGTTCAGGCGGAGCGGGGATGCGACGAAGTGCCGCCAACGCGCCTCGTGCAACGGTGGGCAGTACCGGCCCCAACGCCGAACGCACCGCTACGAAAAGAGGTGGAGCGCGAGA
>JAFXEA010000051.1 GCA_017521065.1 Kiritimatiellia bacterium
CCTGACTCCCGTCATCTTCTCGGTGCAGCGCTGCAGCTCCTCCGCCGCATACACAAAGGACGGTGAAGCGTCATCAGGAATGACTATGCTGTACTTCGCGCATTTTCCGCGCTCTGCAATAACCACGTTCTGTGCGGCATTGCAGATTGCGGAAAAGCCTACAATCAATAAAGCGAGTTCAAACCTCAAAATCATGAGCTTCACCATCCTTGCCAAATTCATTCCAGCATCAACGCTTGCACATGAGCGGCACGGGGGACAGGCCCTCAGGACGGTCGTAGAGTTCGCAGTGGCAGTCACCGAGATGCTTCACCTTGAATCCGTTGGCTTTGTATTCCTCGTAGTTGAAGGCGTTCAGTTCGTCAATGGCGATCTGGTGGAACTTGTCGAAATCAGGCCACCATTCCCAACCGCTGCCGAAATCGTTGTAGAGGAACGCGTCGGCGCACTGCTTGCCGAGTTCCGGCGTCACATAGAACGCGCCCATGGCGAGAACATTCACGCCGTTTCCGGTGATTGCGCGGAATGCGGCGGGGACGGACTCAATCACACCTGCGTGCACACCCGGACACTTCGAGGCCGCGATGTGGATGCCCATTCCGGTTCCGCAGAAGATGAGTGCGCGCTCGAACTCCTTCTCCGTGATCATGGCACCGACGCGAAGCCCGATGCGGTGGAACATGAGTTCGGTGTCGTTCGGATCGGAATCAGCTTTCACACCGATATCGGTCACCGTCCAGCCCTTCTTCTCGAGATATTCCTTGATTGCCTCCTTGAGCGGATAGCCCGCAAAATCAGCCGCCATAAGGATCTGTTTATCTGCTACTTTCTTCATTGCTTTATCACCTTTTCTTATTGTTCATTTTTCAAGCTGAATCACCACCGGACCATACAGTCCTGAATCATGGTTCTCTCGGTCAAATACACGTTGCCGCCAATCATACGGACTCTTCGGCGGGAACTGGAGCGAAACACGGTCGCGCAGGGATTCATTCGCCGTCTGGTTGGCAAGCAGGTTGGCAACCGTCACTTCAAGAATGTTTTTTCCCTTCCTAACTTCAATCTCCCAAGAGAACGGCCCGAAGAACCGGGCGCCGCAGTCAACGCCGTTCAACCGGACGGCCGCGCACCACTTGACCGTCCCCAGATCAAGCTTCACTCTACCGGCCGCCGGCGAATTGAATTCTGCGCGATACAGCGCTTTACCGCTGAAATCATCCCCGAGCACCGTCCGCCAATCGCCGAGAGCCGCAGGATGCGCCTCCTCCCGGCAGGTTTTGATTTCAAAATCGACATCGCCGGCCACATGGGAAACGAGTTTCTTCAGCGTCCAGCCATCCGCGATTTCAATTCGCTTCCCGCGGTAGACCGCCGGCACCTGCGCCGGCGGCACATCGCCGGTGATGAAAATCGCCGCTTCGCCGCCTTCAAACCGGCGATAGCATCTGCCGTCGCCAGACACCTGCTCATAGCGGTCGCTTTCGGCATTGTAACGGACCACCGCACCGCTCTCCGGGAATGACAGCGTCACCGGCCGGGGATAAAGCGACTCGTTCATCACCAACCAGAGATTGCGCTTGCCGTCCACGCGCTTCATGACGCGGAAATCTCTTGCGAACGCCCCCGTCAGCTCCAGCGTGCGCGGTACGGACGAAAGATCGCCGGCATCCGCCAGAACGCCGCCCGCCGACTTGAACTCTTCGCATTTTTTCCGGGCGGCTTCAAGCATCCACTTCGAAGTCGGAAGGACAATCGCACGGTAAATCATTTCACCGATCTTCATCCTTCCGTCCGGCAGCAGTTCCGCCGCGGCCAGCTGATTGTCATCGACGAAATCGTAGTCGCAGTTCATCCGGTCGAGCGTTTTGGCGATCGCATAATGGTTCCACGCCGCCGTCTCGCGGTCTATCCCGCCCGCCCAAAGGCCGCGCACATCGTAGAGCACCGCGATTTCCGCGCCGGAGCGGCCCTGCGACATAAACCGGCAAGACCGCTCGACATATCCGAACCAGTGCGGCTGGAAATCCCAGTACGGCACGACCGGCCCCGAATGCGGCTCGAACGCAGTCATCCACGACCCGGCGTTAGATTGCGCATATGCGCCGAACACAAAAGTATTGATGCCGCGCACCAGCTGATAATCGACCACCCACTTCATCTGCGCCGGAGTCGTGGAATCGCCGTATATCGCAAACGATTCCGAAAGCGCAAAGCGTCCACCGTTCTGACGCATGGCGGACGAAGCGTAACGGGGAAACGGCAGCGCCGCGGCGGGCATGTCGGCGACCGACGGAAAAAGCTGGCGCCAGATCGCATCCACCCCCGGCACATCCATTGCCCGCAGACTGCGCAGCACGCTGCCGTGCCCGTATTCCGGCGCGTTTTCCGGCACATCCTCGCCGTTGAGATGGCCGCCTGAAAGCATCCCGTGCGCGCGACACCAGTCGCGAAGCGGCAACAGATAGCGCTCCACGAACAAATCGGCCATGACATCCTGAATATCAATGCGCATCGCGGCGAGCCGGTCGTCGGAATCGTTGTACCGGCGGAGCAGCTCCGCGACGTGCGGCATTATGTCATACCCCTTCTTCGCCCTGAACACTTCAGGGAAATCCGCCGTCCAGCCGAACGATACGTCGGGACGGTTGCCGGGACGGCTCGGCTCATCCGTAAAGACGATGCGCGAAGTCGTACCCAGATCCTTGCCCAGCTTCGGGGCGTATGCGTCGTGGGTCAGCTCAATAAACTTCTGCGTCGTACCCTTCTCGACCACCGACGGATACGCCGCTCGCCCTTGAGGATACCGGCGTTCGCGCACCGCCACGCCGCCGTTCTTGTCCAAAACGATATCACGCGGAACAAATCGGCCTTCTTTGTCGGCAGCAGCCACCAACCCACAGGCGCCGCCCGACGGCCACCCGCCTTCATCGTAAAGATAGGTGTGCATCCCGAGCTCGCCGGCGCGGCGCACCACCTTCGCGTACACATCGATGAACTCCGGCGTGAGATAATCCGGCTCCATTTTCGTGGAGCACCAGACGGGGCGGAAAGCCTTCGGCATGGGATGGATGCACACATTGCGCAGCCCGTGCGCACGCATATCTTCGAGCTGCGCGCAGAGTTTGGCCGGTTCGAGCCGATCGTTCCAAAACCAGAAATATGCGGGAGAATACGCGGGATCGTCCACCCCCTTCCCGCCGTCCGCCGGATATGCGCCTGCGCAGACGGCCGCCCCGATGCAGCCTAACATCAGCAGTTTCTTCACGACACCGCCTCCGCAAGGAGATCAATCGCACGAAGATTCTTCTCCAAGTTCGCTTCCGTATCGCACGATACCCACGGAGCCATCAGATAGCCGAGAACATGTTCTTGTTTAAGATCGCGACGGCAGAGTTTCACAAGTTTGCCCATCACATCGTCAGCCCCGACCTTCGCCCTGCGGCGCGCCATGCTCGCCCATGTCGATCCGCACGGAATCTGATCGAATCCGCGTTTATCCAGCTCGTAAAAGCACTGGAGCACTTTTTTATCTTCGGTGTTGTTCTTGGAAATCTCGAACCCGCCGTATTTGACATCGTAGAACCAATTGCTCAAAACCACGCTCTTCGGACAGAAATCGTAGAACGACGGGTTGAACCAGCCATGATCCGCCCACGCCCACGGCCGCATCCCGTTCTTTTCGCTCGTGCGGACGATATGCAGGAAATCATGATCCCACAATTCCTTCAACCGGGCAATCACGATTCGATGACCATGGAACTTCAGCTGCTCCTCTGCCCGCTCTTCATCGTAACCGATATGCAGAAATCGAGGATGTTCGAAAA
>JAFXEA010000560.1 GCA_017521065.1 Kiritimatiellia bacterium
GCGGCAAAGAGACCGGTTGGTGTCGTTCGCGGCAAGGTGGCGAAGGGCGGCAAGGATGGGGGGCCGGCGGTCGGCGTCGTCGTGACGGACGGCCTGCAGTGCGTCCGCACGAACGAGAAAGGCGAGTTTGAGCTTCCGGCGCGTGAAGGCGCTCGCTTTGTATCAGTTACGGTTCCATCCGGGTACAGGTGCGCCGATTTCTATAGTCCTATCGGCACCACTCTGAAATCGCATTTCTTTTGGCTTAGCCCGTGGAAGCCGTCCGCAGGCAAAGGCTGCAAGTTCGTTCATCTTGCGGACTCGGAGGTCGGAGGGGTGCATGAGACCGAGTGGATGGGTGATGTGAAGCGCGTTGCGGACAAGGATGACGTCGCGTTCATCGTCCATACCGGCGACATATGCCGCTACCGTGGAATGCGTACGCATCTTCTTGCCATGAACGCCCAGACGATGGGGCGGCCTGTCATATACTGTCTTGGTAACCACGACATGACCTCCGGTACTTCGGGCGAGACGTATTTCGAGGCGATGTTCGGCCCATGCTGGCGTTCGTTCGAGGCGGGAGGCGTTCACTTCGTCGTGACGCCGATGCCCAACGGAGATTTTAGGCCGTCATACACAATGGATGAGGTTGCGGACTGGGTGCATAACGATCTTGCGATGGTGCCGAAGGGGATGCCTGTCGTATTCTTCAACCACATGCTTACGAACTCTCACGACAAAAGCGCAGGGTTCACAATTGGACGAAAGATGTTCAACATTTCGAAGGCATGCAATTTCACGGGATTCGTTTACGGCCATCTCCACCAGAACCATTTTCAGAGGCGTGGCAAGACCGCCCTCATCTGTTCCGTGCCGCCGCAGATGGGTGGCATAGGACTGCTGCCTGCGACGCTGCGCACGATCCGTGCGGACGCGAAAGGGCGTCTTGATTCTGAAATCATATATGGAGCGCCGGAGAAGCCAAAAGCAGATCGTGCGGGTGCGGTATGGGAGACTAAGCTCCCAGGCAAGGTGCTGTTCTGTGCTCCGGTTGTCGAGAATGGACGTGTGTTTGTCGGCACGTCGGATGATGAAGGTTGTGGAAATGCATGCGTTGCCGCACTTGATGCGAAGACCGGCAGGATGCTCTGGTCTCAACCGATGGTCAACTCCGTGAACAACAAGCTTGTGTGTGCGAAGGGGCTTGTCATCGCGCAGGATGTTGAGGGACGTGTACGTGCGTTCGACCAGAAAAGCGGAAACATGATGTGGCGGTATGAGCCTCCGGTGCATACGTGGAAAATCATATTGAACGGGTTGTCCTATGATGCCGATACCGGGATTGTGTTCGCCGGAATCGGGAAGCGCATGGCGGCGCTCGATGCCGTCACCGGAAAGGTCGTCTGGAAAGATGCAGGATGGGGCGAACGTGGAGAAGCGTGCGCTGATACGCCCGGCATTGGGGATGGCTGCATAGTCTCTTCCGGCAACTGGGAGGGGATGTTCTGCAACGATGTCAGGACCGGCAAGCTACTGTGGTCTGTCATTGACGGTACGAGACGATTCCCCGGTGCGACACCGCTTATCAGGGATGGGCACATACATGCGCTCGCGGCGGCATCATATCTTGAAATCGACCTGAAGACCGGCAAGACGGTGCGCCAGAAGAAGCTGCCGAGCGGAGTGCAGGTGACGACACGTGTTCTCATTACCGACAGTCATCTCATATTCGGAACGGTGAAGGCGGGCCTTCTTGCCCTTGACCGCAATACACTCGAAGTGGCCTGGAAGGGATCGGTCGGAGCGGCACTCGCCCCGTTCGCCGCCTACAGCAAGCGTCCGCAGCGGTGCGTGGGGACGATTCCCGTTCTCATGCCGGACGGAACTGTGTGCGCCTCCTCGAATGATGGCGCAATCCATTTCTGGCGTGAATCCGACGGAAAGCACCTGAAGGAGTTCAGGACCAACGCTCCATACTTCGCCGATGTTGCGCTGGCAAATGGACGGATCTTCGCCGCCGATTCAGAGGGCTGCATCCGGGCATTTGACGTAGTGTAGGCTACAGCATATCCTTTGCAGAGATCGGCTGTGTCCATGCAATTGGGAAGTCCGGCTCACGGTTGTTGGTGTAAGCATTATGCGGACATGCCACCTTTGCCCGAACGTATAGATCGTCCGGCAGCATGGTGTAGCTTGCGGTGCGTCCTTTGACGGTCTTGAATACGCTGCCGATTTTGTCGGAGTAGCGTTCGACTGTCCGGTGCATTGAGAAGTGTCGGCTTTCCAGCCATTTGTTGGGCTTGCCCTCGATCTCCCATTTCACGATTTCCTGCACAGACGTATCGACGCCTTTTTTTGATCCGATGAATTCGATTCTGCAGTCGTCTCCGAATGAGGGATCGACTTCGACCGACAACGTGCGTGTGGCGCGGTCGAAGTGTACGCTCGCTAGGTTGAGACCGGTCGAAGCGTAGAAGTCGCCGCGTTGGAACGCCTCGATGATGCCCGGAATAGTAAGCTCATTTGCCAGAACCTGTACATATCCTGCCTTGCGTTTTGTTTTCTTTCGCATGGGGTTGTAGCCGTGTATGTCATCGCTTGCGAGCCCATATATCAGAGGCTGTCCCTTGATTGCGCGCATCGTGTTCACGACATCCCACCATTTGTCGTGGGTGAACTCCATGCCCGGGAGGTTAAAGCGCGGCATTGAGCCGGAGTTGCATACTTCGAAGAATCTGATGTCCGGACGTTCAGCTACTATGTGCGGCTGGACGTCGTAGCTGACCCAAAGCGGATGGTTGAGGGTCATTATCGATGTACGGGCATCGCTAATGTTGCGGCTGTATTCATCGCGAATCCAGTCGAGACATTCTTCTACAGTGCGTTTGTTGTTTGCACGGCACGGTTTTGAATAGTTGATGAAATTGCAGTGGAGCTCTTTGCCGGCTGTCGGAGCCGCCGACACTTCATTGCCTCCGATTGTCAGGAAGCGCCCAGGCTCATCGAGAAGCATTGCGATTTCTTCGATAGATGCAGAGATGTAACATTCGCGTCCTTTATCGTCCTGCACAGTGCGGCAGAGTTCTAGACCCGGGAAGTCGCGCCCGAAGTTCGTGCGCATTTCCTGTGATATCTTCTTGCCTTTGTACGAATCGACCGGGATCGGTTTCTGTGGTTCGGAGGAAGAGACGTTATGATCGGAGAAACAGGTAAAATGATACCCGGCACGTTTGAAAAGAGCCGCCGCCTCAATGGGGAATGTATCGCCATCGGAACGGATTGTGTGCATATGGGTGTTACCTTTGTACCATTTCCGTCCAGAGGCATTGCTTGAATAAGGAATGCCTCCAAAAGCGGGGCTGTCAGCCGCCGCAAGGGGACGCGCCGCCATGGAAATGGCACTCGCGCCTAGACCAGCAACAAAACGCCGCCGTCCGACAGAGGTGAATACATCATCAGCATCATTGAGTTTCATGTCTTTTATTATACCACAGTCTTGAGAGGTGGCTGAAAAACACCTCCTATTATTCCTAGTGGCGTCTTACCCGTTCTCCCAGTGTGGTGGTTTTACAAGTGCCTGAAAATGTCGGTTGCATCTTTTTTCCGCACAGGCAAAAACGACCTATTGCGACGCCCTAGGCCGTATTTATCGTTTGAAGAAATAATGTGCGATATCTAGGCTTGGCGGTTTTGCGTGGGTGTGCATCTTGTTGCGGCTACCGTGATTCCCCAGCTGCTGCGACTGATCGAAATAGAAGATACTCTACTGTCGTTAACCGCTTCTCCGGCAGATGCAATTCACCGACAAATGCGATAAATGGGCAGTACTGAAACCATATGGCGGTGGCGCTTTGCAGTCATGCTTCTCCAAATTTTATTTTATTTGTAATTTGCAAAGTCAAGTGAGTGGGAGATGGGTAATGTGCTATAATTTGCGGCAGTTGGAAGATATAAGAATGACGGACAATGATATATTGGTGGCGAAGGTGCTCATGCCGGAGCGTGGCGTGTTTACCGTTCGTGTGGATGAGCAGCTGGTCGTTTCGGGCAAAGTGAAATCCGGGATGACTGGGCAGTTTGCCGTTGCGCTTGATTATGGCGAGGATGTCGGACGTGTCTTTTGCATACAGCCGTATGATCCGGCGATCCATGGTGAACGCATTCCGGGTTTTCGCCTTTTGCGGGCTCTGGACGTCCGGGATGAAAAGACCCTTTCTGAGAACGAAACGCTTGCCGCCGCTATGCGCAATGCGTTTCTTTCGTTCACCAAGGATATGGTGAGAGATATCCGTATACCTGTCGCAAGGTTGTCGCTTGGGCGAAAGAAGCTGTTCCTTCGTTATGTCACGGATCAGGTCAAGGTAGATCTTTCAGCGGCGCAGGAGGCGTTGAAGCGTCAGTTTGGTGTGGATGTGAGTCTTTGGGCCATGGGGCCTCGCGATGAGATATCTGAGTTGGGCGGGCTTGGTCCGTGCGGACGCGTCTGCTGCTGTAACAGCTGGCAGAGACGCTATCCTTCGAGACTTGCCCCCGACAGACGTTCCGGCAACTCATTGCCGTCATTGATGAATGGTACCTGCGGCCGCTTCAAGTGCTGTCTTGCATTCGAGCGATATTGATTATATCGGCTTAATGACGATTGCGATGGGGTCGGCGGGGCAGGCGCTTTCGCAGGCGCCGCAGCCTCTGCATTTGTCGGTCTCGACTATCGGACACATCACGTCCTTGTGCTTGACCAGCTTCACCGCCTTGAACGGACAGTACTCATCGCAGACGGCGCAGTATTCGTTGTTCGCCCATGCGATGCATTTTTTTGCGTTCACAATCGCTATGCCAATCGGACGCGTATGTTTTTCCTTCACGGATATCGGACGCAACGCACCTGTCGGGCAGACCTGTGAACATTTCACGCAGTCGTGGAAGCAGTACTGCTCCTGGTCGGGGTTCTTGCTCCTGAACTTGATCACGGGTGTGAATATTCCGTCAATTCCGCTTTCGCCGATATCTGGTTGAATCAACTGGTATGGACAAGCCTGCATACAGTTTCCGCATCGTGCGCAGAGCGCGTTTATGCGCTTGAGGTCTGCACCCGGCGGACGCAGGGCATTGCGCCCGTTTGGACCGAATGTCTTGCTTGCGACGATTCCCGCCGCAGCCGCCGGAACGGATGCGAGCAGGGTACGTCTCGACACCGTCGATGAAAGGACCGTCGGCTTCTTGTCGTCAGTTTTTTGCCTGCGCAGGTTCTTCGACAGGATGGACATGCATTCCTGGAGGCGTCCCAGCGGACATATGCGGTGGCACCAGACGTTTGGTGCTAGGATGCTTATGAGCAGGACGGCGCAGAACGCGATTCCGGTCATTGCCGCAGTCATCGTGAACGGAGCACGGAAGGCTGAAAAGAAGCCGTTGAATATGCAGAGAGGATCAAGCCATATCAGTAGGGGGTATCCGCATGCTGCTGTGACTGCAATGATGAGCAGCAGTGCCTTGCTGAACATAGGTGTGTGCTGGACGATGCCCTTGCCCCATGGGTTGAGTTTTCCGGCTGTTTCGGAGATGAATCCCATCGGACACATCCTCCAACAGAATACGCGTCCCTTGAAGAAGGAGAGGATAAGCAGCGGTACCCCCAGAAGGAGTGACCATCCCGTCCAGGCTCTTGCCGCCGCTGTGCCGAAAAGGCTGAGAATTGGACTTAGCCGTGTCAGCCACGAGTTCGCCGCCGGGAATCTTTCGGCGGCGAATCCAAGGGCGAACGCGGCGGATACGGCGAATATCAAAATCCGCCAGACGTTTCGGCGCAGCCACTTCATCGGTCGTCTCCTTAGACTTCGACGCGCACAATGTTGATCTTCTTCAGATCGGCACAACCGATTCCCATTTCAGCGGCAATCTTGATGTGCGGAACATCGGATGGCTTCTTGCCGAAGAGCGAAGCTGCATAGGTGTCGGCGGCGACGGGATCGGTCGAGAAGATGATCTCGTGTGGATGCGCAAGGTCGCCAGGCCCCTGCGGTCCTTTATTGAGCATTATGCGCGTTGCGTCAATGATTATGAGTGAGGGCTTGAGGAATGTGCTGAAGTCTGCAATGCACTGGTGAAGTCCCTGGCGGTGCCAGCCGCGTCTGGAGTTGTTGTCTACAGACCCCATCCAGTTCTTCATCGAGATGGAGAGCGTTGCGCCTCCATGATGCTTCGCAACAGGCATATTGATGACGCAATCGGCGTCGAGGATGTCCTGCGGAACCTTTGCCTTGGTGCAGATTTTTCCTCTTGGAATATCCACTTCCTTGTAGTCGGAAGCCTTGGGACGGTACAGATTGGCCTTGGTCCCCTTGAGTGCCTCTATCGCGCCGCTTGTCTTGAACGTCTCTTTCTCAGGTTGGCAAGTGTTCTCTGGTATCGTCACCTGTTTGACCTTGTGCGACTCAGCGGCGAGAACCACCGCACGGAGGATGTCGGGGTGCGTATTTCCGCCTTGTTCTGGCGTTGACTTCCATGCGAGATTCGGTTTGAGGGCAACC
>JAFXEA010000561.1 GCA_017521065.1 Kiritimatiellia bacterium
AGGGGCGCGCCTACTATGCTCCTGCGCAGGGTGCGTCCGGCGGCGTTGCAGTCGTAAATCTTGGCGCAAGGGAGTCGAACGACCTCATATGGAAGTCCGTCAATGTGTCGGAGTTCGGCAAATACAGGCTTGTGTTCCGTGTATCAACGCCTGAACCCCGGAAGTTCTATGTCCAGGTTGACGGCGGAGCCAAGGAGAGGATTTGGATCGGCAAGGCGACGGATGGTTTCAGCGACACGCATCTTGATGTGGAGCTGAAAAAGGGTGTGCATTCCGTCCGTCTCACGAACGCCTATGCCAAGACGCCCGATATCGACTTCATGCGCGTTGAAAAGCGTTGATGCGTATCATCGGCTGAACGCAAGATGTATGGTATAATCAAGTCCATGAAACCAAGTGTCGTAATACCTACCTATAACGAGCGGGAGAACGTCGAGGCCATGGCTGCCGCCGTTCTCGAAAATCTGCCGCCTGAAGGTGAACTGCTGTTCCTTGACGACAATTCGCCTGACGGTACGGGTGTTCTGATAGACGGTCTTTGCGTCAAGGAACCCCGGATACGGGTGATGCACCGCAAGAGCAAAGAAGGACTCGGCCGTGCATATGTCGCGGGATTCGCCGAGGCGTTGCGTCTTGGCGCGACCCATGTGATTGAGATGGATTGCGATTTCTCGCATGACCCTGCGGACGTCAAAAGGATGCTTGCCGAGATGTCGGCGGAAAATGCTCCGGATGTGGTAATCGGGTCAAGGTACGTGAAGGGCGGCAAGTGCGTAGGCTGGCCCTTCAAACGCTGGTTCATTTCCCGTTTCGGGGGCCTTTTCATCCGTATGGTGCTTGGCGTTCCGGTAAAGGATCCGACCGGTGGGTTCAAGTGCTTCCGCCGCAAGGCGCTGGAATCGCTCGGCGATTTCTCCGGCATCAAGTCGTTCGGCTATTCGTTCCAGATGGAAATGAACTATCGGATGGCCCAGTCCGGGATGAAGCTGAAGGAGATTCCGATAACGTTCACGGAACGGAGGGCGGGTGTTTCCAAGATATCCGGTTCGATTGCGACCGAGACGCTCAAGATGGTTTTCAAACTGAGGTTCGGCATCGGTTAAGCATTGATTGCGGTTGGAAGAAGATGACGGAAAGATTCAGAGATATGTACGGGACGGTCCAGATATGGCTGAAGGCTCTGCGCGTAAATCAGTGGACCAAGAATGCCGCCGTAATGCTCGCCTGGTTCTTTTCCGTGGCGGATGCGTCGCAGAAGGACATCGCCCGAGGATTCGGTTCCTTCATGATGGCTGTCGGAATGGCCGGTGCGTTCTGCTTTGTGTCGAGTGCGTTCTATCTTCTCAACGATGTTTCCGACTACGATGCCGACAGGATGCATCCGCATAAGAGCAGACGTCCCATTGCGGCCGATCTGATATCGAAGATAGCCGCAGTGAAGGCGGCACTTGTGCTGTTCGCCTGCGGAGTGACGTTCCCGTCGCTTGTGGTGATGGTGTATCCGGGCAGGACGATCGCGTTCGGCACAATCATGCTGTATTCCGTAATACAGTGCTTCTACTCCGGGTTTCTGAAGCACATTCCCTACGTTGATGTATTTGTGATTGCGTTCGGATTCGTGCTGAGGGCTGTTGCGGGCGCGGCGGTTATCGACGCATACATCTCCCGCTGGCTGCTTGTCTGCGCGTTTACGCTGTCGCTGTTCCTTGCGCTCTCAAAGCGCCATCATGAGCTTGTGTACCATGCCGCTACGCGCAAGGCCCTTGCCGGATACCGGAAAGGGATCCTGAACACTCTTATATTTGTGACAGCGACGGCATCCGTTGTCGAGTACCTGTGCTACACGTTCCGTTCAGCGATGGGAGTGCGCTTCCCTGGTCTTGTATACACGTCGGTGTTCGTGGCCTTCGGAATCGGGCGCTACATGCTGCTTGTTTACCGAGAGGGCGGCGGTGGGCGTCCTGAGAAGGTTCTGCTTACGGATCGTGTATTGTGGCTTGCCCTTGTGGGATACGCAATTTCCGCTGTTCTTGCCGTCGCCATACGTTAGGCTTCTTCCTCTTTGTTTCCACGCCTCTTCCCAGTGAGTGCAGAGAACCCCTGTCATATGCTGGCGGATGTGATATAATCGCTAGCATGAAAATGATATTGACCTTGTCTGCCGCAATGTATGCGGCGATGTGTTCGGCGGTGCCTTTCGAGCATTGCATTTATGATTCCGTCTCTCTGGACGGCAGCTGGGAGATGGCGTACCAGCCGTACGCATGGGAGACGCTCGATATGCCGTCATTCAAAGGCGCGGTGATCGACAATGCCGTTCCCGGCTACTGGGAGGATATGGTTCCGGCGTTCCGTACTGCTGGAATGAAGGACGACTTCCGCATCAATCCCGTATATGAGGTGCAGAAGTTCCCGATTTCCGGATATGCGTCCGACACGTCACTACCAAACATCTACGGGTGCTTCTTCTATCGCCGTACGGTCGAGTTGGACAGGGGCGGCGCGGCGCTTCTTGCGTTCGAGGGTGTCCGCAATCAGGTGCATGTATGGATCAACGGAAGGTTTGTCGCGTTCCGTGCCGGATTCTCCACGCCGTTCGAGCTTGCCGTTCCGGATGGTGTCCTGAGAAAAGGCGCGAACGAAATCGTCATGGCGGTTTCCAACAATCCCAATCTTGGATACTGCGGTGCCTACGTGACCGGTCTCACCACGCGTTCGACATTCGGTGCGACTGGTGGCGTGAACGGAAAGCTTGCGCTCCGCTTCCCTAAGAACCGCCTTTCTGACGTGTACGTCACGACTGCCACCGACCTGAAGACGTTCACGGTTCACGTGAGCGGTGTGAAGGATTTCTCTTACGAGATACTTGATGGTACGGCTGTCGTCGAGAAGGGTACGGCCAAGGGTGATTTTACGCTAAAGACGGCTGGCTATGTGTTCTGGTCGCCGGAGAACCCAAAGCGCTATGAACTGAAGATAACGACTCCTGAAGGTTCGTACCGCCAGAAGTTCGGCATACGCCGTCTCGTTGCCGATGGCGAAAAGCTCAAGCTGAACGGCAAACCCATCTATCTGCGTGGAGTGACGGAGCACTGCTATTTCGCTAAGACCCTCCATCTTCCCCGCGATCTCGAATACTACCGCATGATAACTTTGAAGCGCAAGGAGCTGGGGTTCAACTTCGTCCGCTTCCACACCTTCGTGCCGCC
>JAFXEA010000562.1 GCA_017521065.1 Kiritimatiellia bacterium
AGGAATGCCGTCAAGGTTGAAGTTGCCGAGAGACTTGTTGTCGCGGGCCATCTTGCGGTCACCCTGGAAGATGGCAATCGTCACTGCGGGCTGATTGTCGGCCGCCGTGGAGAACACCTGGCTCTTCTTCGTGGGGATCGTGGTGTTGCGCTCGATGAGCGGGGTGAGAACGCCGCCCAAGGTCTCGATGCCGAGCGTGAGCGGGGTAACGTCGAGAAGGAGGACGTCCTTCACTTCACCCTTGAGGATCGCGCCCTGGATGGCCGCGCCAATAGCGACGACTTCGTCGGGGTTCACGCCCTTGTGGGGTTCCTTGCCGAAAAGCTTCTTCGCCTGCTCCTGGATGCGGGGCATACGCGTCTGACCGCCGACGAGAACGACCTCATCGACTGTGGAGAGACCTGCATCGCTCATGCAGTTGCGGCACGGGCTGGACGTGCGCTCGATGAGCTCGTCGGTGAGCTGCTCGAGCTTCGCCTTCGTGAGCGTCATCTGGAGGTGCTTCGGACCCGTAGCGTCCGCCGTGATGAACGGCAGGGAGATGTCGAACGTGGTGGCGGAGGAAAGAGCGCACTTGGCGTTCTCGGCCGCTTCTTTGAGACGCTGACGCGCCATCATGTCCGTGGAAATGTCGATGCCCTGCTCAGCCTTGAACGATTCGATCATCCACTTCATGATCGCCTGGTCGAGGTCGTCGCCGCCCAAGTGCGTATCGCCGTTGGTTGCCTTCACCTCGAACACGCCGTCGCCGATGTCGAGCACGGAGATATCGAATGTACCGCCACCGAAGTCGTAGACCGCAATCTTCTCGTTTTTCTTCTTGTCGAGGCCATAAGCGAGCGATGCCGCCGTAGGCTCGTTGACGATGCGGAGAACCTCAAGACCCGCAATCGCGCCGGCATCCTTCGTGGCCTGACGCTGTGCATCGTTGAAGTACGCCGGAACCGTGATGACGGCCTGCGTGATCTTCTCGCCGAGATAGGCCTCAGCATCGCGTTTCAGCTTGGAGAGGATCTTGGCGGAAATCTCCTGTGCGGAGTATTCGCGACCCTCGACCTTGACTGCGGCATCGCCGTTCTTCGCGGCGCATACATCGTAAGGCACCATCTTGATCTCTTCGGACATCTCGTCGTAGCGACGCCCCATGAAACGCTTGATGGAGTAGACCGTGGACTTCGGGTTCGTGACAGCCTGACGCTTCGCCGCCTGACCGACCAGCTCCTCGCCCGTCTTCGTAAACGCAACAATCGAAGGCGTGGTACGCGCACCTTCAGCATTCGGGATAACCACAGGCTCGCCGCCCTCCATGACAGCCATGCAGCTGTTGGTGGTTCCCAAGTCAATTCCTAAAACTTTTGCCATAACTTTTTCTCCTTCTGAAGCAACGGACTCATTATTGTGTCACATCGCTTCCCTTTCTTCTTTGCCATTACATATGCAGTTCGCATGCCAAAACAGAAAACACCAAAAACAAGCATTTTATCCGCTTAAATTAGATATAAAGTGTGTCACCGTGCCATTGTGTCATCGTGTCACACATTGCGAGCCTTGAACGGGCAGGATGCCCGTTCTCCCAGCATGGTGGCTTTGCAAACACCACCTAGGATACAATTCAGAGATTCGCGAACGGATTGCAGCTGAAGCCACTGGAATACGACCGACCTCCGCGATCACCACGGTCGCCGCCGTTGCTGCGACGCGGACCTGATGGACGGCTCCCCTCCTGCGGACGAGGCTTCGTGCGGGCCGAGAGCGAAACGCGGTTACGCGCCTTGTCCACACCGATCACGCGCACCGTAATCTTGTCGCCTGTCTTGACGACCTCGGAAGGATCCCGGACAAACCTATCCGCAATCTCCGATACGTGCACAAGCCCATCCTGATGGATGCCGATATCGACGAATGCGCCGAACGCCGTGACGTTCGTCACAACGCCTTCAAGAGTCATTCCCTCCTTGACGTCGTCAATCGTCATCACGTCATCACGGAAAGCCGGCTTTTCGAACACTGCGCGCGGATCGCGTCCCGGCTTCTTCAGTTCTTCGATGATGTCCTTGAGAGTCGGCTCTCCTACATCTGCGGAAACGTACTTCTTGACGTCGATCCTGTCCGCAAGCGTCGCATTGCCGACGAGATCCTTGACCGAAACGCCTAGATCCTCAGCCATCTGCTCGACGAGCGCATAGCGTTCGGGATGGACACCCGACGAGTCCAGCGGATTCGCCGCCCCGCGTATGCGAAGGAAGCCCGCCGACTGCTCGAACGCCTTGGGGCCTAGTCCAGAGACCTTCTTGAGTTCGCTGCGGCTCTTGAACGCACCGTTCTCATTGCGCCATTCGACAATCCGCTTGGCAAGGGAAGAACCTATACCGGACACACGTGTAAGGAGCGGAGCCGAAGCGGTGTTGAGCTCAACGCCGACCTTGTTCACGCAGCTTACGGTGACATCGTCAAGCTTTGCGCTGAGAAGCGGCTGGAAAACGTCATGCTGATACTGTCCCACGCCTATGGCCTTCGGGTCGATCTTCACAAGCTCGGCAAGCGGATCCTGGAGACGGCGACCGATGGATATCGCGCCGCGGACAGTAAGGTCAAGCGCCGGAAACTCCTCGCGGGCGATTTCGCTCGCGCTGTACACGGAAGCCCCGGACTCCGACACCGACACAACTATGATGCTCTTCTCGCCCATCGTCTTGAGCGTTGTGCGCACGAACGCCTCGGTCTCACGTCCTGCGGTTCCATTTCCGACGGCAATGGCATCGGGCTTGTACTTCACAACGATCTTCGCGATGATCTCACGCGATTCGTCCGGCTTCTGCATCGGATAGATGACGGTGTTTCCAAGGAACTTGCCTGTTGCATCAAGCATTGCCACCTTGCAGCCCGTGCGGATGCCAGGGTCTATGGCAAGAACGCGCTTTTCCCCCAAAGGTGACGCGAGGAGCAGGTTCCTGAGGTTTTCAGCGAACACCTCGACTGCGGCACGGTCGCTCTCCTGCTTCTTCTCCATCGTGACATCAAGTTCACACGCGGGCGAGACGAGACGCTTGTAGGCATCCGCCGCGGCAAGACGGAGCTCTTCCGCGAGCGGGCTTGCGGACTTCACCCCTGCATATTCCTCTATGCGCTCGATCAGCGGAGCGGAATCCACCACCAGACGCATGAAAAGCACTCCTTCCGTCTGTCCGCGACGTATCGCCAGATAACGGTGGGACGGCATCTCCGAAATCGGTTCCTCGAAATCGTAGTACTGCTCAAACTTCGTCGGCTCCTTGGGCGGATTGACGAGACTGACGTTGGATTTGACGAGTGCCTTCGTCGCATATGTCCGGCGGACAAGACCGCGCACATCGGCGATATCCGCAATGCGTTCAGCGCAGATGTCACGCGCACCGGCAAGCGCCGCCGCCGCATCCTCCACACCCTTTGCCGCATCGACAAAACCAGCCGCCGCTGTCTCGGGCAGTTCACTTCCCTGCGCCCAGATTATGTCGGCAAGAGGTTCGAGTCCCTTCTCCTTCGCGATCATCGCGCGTGTACGGCGTTTCGGCTTGTACGGCTGGTAGAGATCCTCGAGCGCACTCTTCACCATGCACTTCTCGATCTTGTCACGCAGATCGTCCGTAAGCTTGCCCTGCTCGTCAATGGACTTGATGATGGTGGCCTTGCGTTCCTCAAGCTCACCGTAATATCCGACGCGCTCCTGTATCTTGAGAATCTGGACCTCGTCCAGATTGCCATGCGCCTCCTTGCGGTAACGGGCAATGAACGGGACTGTGTTTCCGTCCTTGAGCAGCTTCGCGACAGCCATCACCTGCGCACCAGAAACCGAAGCCTCCGCAGCGATCCTGGAAATCGTCGCCGCATTCATCTCTTCACTCATCTCTTTTTAA
Source organism: Kiritimatiellia bacterium (assembly GCA_017521065.1). Taxonomy (GTDB): domain Bacteria; phylum Verrucomicrobiota; class Kiritimatiellia; order RFP12; family UBA1067; genus UBA1731. Next base: position 3,894 of record JAFXEA010000562.1, read on the forward strand.
ATCCTCTATTATTTTAAATCCGTCTTTTTGACATGGAAATTTTAGCCGCACATTATATCATTTTTCACCAACCCGCAAGTGGCGGACGCCCCGCGCCACCTCGAAGGCAATCATACAGCTGAAAATGTGCGAAATTGCGTATGTTTCTTCAGTCCAATGAAGGCAGGCGCGGCAGGAATTCCGTGTCCAGCTCAAGCTTCTCAGAGACTGCACGGGCGAGGGCCTTCACGCCAAACGTCTCTGTCTCGTAGTGTCCGGCGCAGACCATCTCCATGCCGCAGTTCTCGGCGGCGATCACATCGCCCCATGACGCTTCACCTGTGATGAAAAGCCCGCAACCCAGATTCTTGGCCGCCTCGGCGAAATCCCCGGCGCCGCCGCTACACACGCCGACCTTCACACCTTGCGGATTTACGCCGGTCACCCCTATTACATTGCCGTGGTAGCAGAATGCGCTTTTCAGCTTCTTAAGTCCAAGAAAACGCGCAAGTTCGTAGTTGTTTCCGTACTTCTTGCTTGCATCCAGCGGGAGGTGATAGGCTGCAACGGCGAGATTGCCGTCCATCGCGGCCTTGACGACGTTGTATACGCCGCCTTGCAGACGCTTGATGCCACCGCCCCAGGAGATTCCGTGATGGACGACAAGCAACTGCGCACCTGCTGCGACAGCCGCCTTGACCGACTCAAGGGATGC
>JAFXEA010000563.1 GCA_017521065.1 Kiritimatiellia bacterium
CCGGCCGCGACAGGAACGGCACTGTGGTCGCTCACCCAGGCAAGCGAATCGTTGTTGTCCGGGAAAACAGGCTCCTCCATCAGCATAGGCTTGAACGAAGCAAGCTCCTTCGATGCCGCAACAGCCGTGTAGTGGTTGAAGCGGCCGTGACATTCGATGAGAATCTCCATCTCAGGCCCGACAGCCTCACGTACCGCACCAACCACGGCGACGGCATGGTCCATCTCCTCACGCGAAAGTGTCATGTGCGCCTTGCCGAACGGATCCCACTTGAGAGCCTTCACACCGAGCGCCTTGACCTTCTTCGCGGCGGCGGCGAAATCCTCGGGTTCGCGCGCGCCGACGAACCATGCGTTCGCGTACATCTTGACGCGATCGCGCATCTTGCCGCCGAGAAGCGCATGGACCGGCACGCCATAATGCTTGCCTGCGATGTCCCAGCACGCTATCTCGATTCCCGCAAGGGCGCTCATCATCACCGGACCACCCTTCCAGTAGCTGTCGCGGTAGACCTCAAAGAGCATCTTCTCGACTTCAAGAGGGTTGCGTCCCACGATAAGACGCTTGTAGTCCGCCACGCAACCTTCAAGCGCCATTTCCTGTGTGCCGAGGGTCGCTTCGCCCCATCCGTACAGACCTTCATCGGTTTCGACCTTTATGAAAGCCCAATTCGTCCTGAAAGCATCAAGCGTGTAGATTTTAATGTCTGTGATTTTCATAAGGTTAGTCGTTAGTTGTCGGTTGCTAAAATCGCCTCAATGTGATCCTTGGCGAGTTTCTTGATTCCTTCGTAGTCCTCTGCCTCGACAAGGTCAGGACGGAATATCGTAATCCCCGTGCCGACAGCCATTATCCCGCGCGAAAGGAACTCCGGGATCGTATCGGGGTTCACGCCACCGGTAGCCATGAGCGGAATGTGCGGCATTGGCCCCTTCAGGTTCTGTATGTAATGATATCCGAGATCGTCCGCGGGGAAAAGCTTCACAATGTCCGCACCAAGCGCATGCGCCCGCTTTATCTCGGTTGGGGTCATTGCGCCAGGGATAGACGCCATACCAAGACGTTTCGTCTCCGCAATCACCTCCGGATCGGAATCAGGACTCACTATGAAGGTGGCGCCCGCATCGTGCGCGGCGCGGACCTCATCGACCGAAAGCACCGTTCCCGCGCCGATCGCCATACCTGATCCGAACTCCTTCACCAGTGCTGCGATCTTGCCGGCGTTCTCTGCCACGCAGTCCTCCCGGCGATGGTCGAACGTCGATTCGAATACGGTTACGCCTGCATCGGCTATCGCCCCAACCCCTTTGACGAGAACGTCCTTGCGGACTCCACGGGCCAGAACCATCAGGCGGTCACGGTTGAGCATTTCAATTACGTTCATCGTTTCTTCTCCCAATACTTCACATTGTAGGGATCGTTCGTGATCCAATCCTTGTTGTACTGCAGAAGGCAGACGCCGATTCCGCTGTCCACCGGAATCTCGGCGCCCGTTATCGTCTTTGCCGCATCCGAACAGAGGAATGCGACAGCGGCGGCGATCTCCTCAGGAGAGGATTCCTTGCCGGCCGGATAGCGGTCGCGGCGTTCCTGAACCTGCTCGTCGGAAAGCGAATCCCAGCGGTCCGTGCGCACTGCGCCGGCAAGGATGGCGTTCGCCCTGATTCCGAGGCATCCCAACTCCACGGCAAGCGAACGCACCATGCCGCCGAGCGCCGCCTTCGAGATTGTGTACAGTGCGCGCGCAGGGACCGACTTGGCGGCATGGCAGCTGGAAATGAAAACGACCGAACCGCCCTCTTTCATCAGCTTCGCCGATTCCTGAACACCGAAAAACCCGGCTCTCGCATTTGCGTTCATCACGGCATCCCAGTCCGCTTCGGTGGAATTCAGCACGGACATCCCAACACCAAGATTCGCGGCATTGCTCACGAACGCATCAAGCCGTCCGAACCTTTCGGCGACGGCCGCGAATGCGGCACGTATGTCCTGCACGCTAACCGGATCCATGACCACGCCAAGCACATCCACCAAAGGACATTCAGCCTTGATCTTTGCCGCCGCAGTCTCTGCGGACATGGCATCACGGCTTGTCACCACGACGTTCCAGCCGTCCGCCGCAAAACGGCGCGCTATCGCAAAGCCTGTATTTTTCGTCGCACCGGTGACGAGCATTGTTTTCCGTATATTCTGCACAGCCATCATTTTTCCACTCTATATCTGTTGAAAAGCCTGAAGTACGAATACGTCATCATCGCAGCCGCGATGACGAGAACCGCTCCGAGCGCGGCAAAGCCGACCTCAAATCCTCTCACGCCCCATTTCTGCGAAATGAAGCCGAAGAGAATCGGAGCGAACGATCCGATTACGTAGGCGAACACGTTCACGAAACCGACAGCGGACGCACGGCTTTCCGCCGGGACCACGTCAAATATCGATGGAAACGAATTGGCCTGGAAAAGTCCGCGAACGATTCCCCAACCGGTAAGCATCGCAAAACATATCCCCGCCGTTGGAGCGAAGCTGAACACCGCAAAAAGAGGGATTGCCGCAAGCAGAGAACCTATCTGAAGCCCAAGACGGAAACGCGGACCTTTGCGCACGAAATAGTCCGTTATCACACCGGCGCAAAGCACGGTGACCATCGCGGCGAGATTGGGCCCTAACATCACGCCCTTTCCGACAGCGCCGACATCCATCGAAAACTTTTCGGCTATGAACGTCGGAGCCCAGCTCATGCAGGCGTTCGCCGAAAAGATGAGCGCGACATACCCTGAACCGGCGCAAAGCGCGGCGGGATTTCCGAAGAACGCCTTCATGCCGTCCGAAATGCTCTTCTTTTTCGATGTGGCCGCCATTGCCGCGTTTCGCCAATAGACGGCGGTGAACGCCAGACCGACAAGAACCGTTGCGCCGCCAAAGATGAAGTACACCCACCGCCAGGAGCCGAAACAACCGAGAATCACGGCGACAAGCGCACCGGAGGTAAGCATGCCCGTGTACATCGCTCCTTGATGCAATGCCAACGCAGTCGTCTGAGTGGATTTGTGTTCATCGGCCATGAGTGCGTAAGCCGAAGGACCGTAAAACGTCTGCACCGCAGTGCAGGCCACAGAGCGCAGAAGGATGAAACCGATAAGACCACCGGCAAAACCCGTCAGAAATGTAAGCAGTCCCCACCCAAGAATCGCACACGCTATCACGCGGTTTCTGGGGCACCTGTCACCGGCGAAGCCGGATATCGGCATCATAACCGCAATCATCCAGTAGAGAACGGTATCGACCAGACCAATCTGAAGCTTGTTCAAACCGGTCTCTTCCTGAATAAGCGGCACAAGCAACCCGAAGAGCTGCCGGTCCGACATGTAGAAGAAGAATGCCAGACACAAAAACGCCAATGTCATCCACTTTTTCATAGCTTTGATGTTGCATATTATAACAACCACACCAGTCTTTACTTTTTCATTTGCGAAAATTATTTTTTATCATTTGCGCAATGCTTTCATTCGAAAGATGATATAATCGCAGACATATGAAAACGGTAATCTACGTGAACGGCACGGATAAGATCCAAGACAGGCGAAGGCTCGCCGGAGTCAAGGATTATGCACAGCGTCACGGCTGGAATCTCCAGTCGGTTGAAGCATTGCAGTCGCAGACGCATGCGAAAGAGCTGATCCGCATCTGGAAGCCGGATGGATTCATCGTATGCCGTGGAGCCGCGCTCAACAATTTCCCGGCAAAGTCTTTCGGAGAGATTCCTGTACTGTTCTCACACAACCCTGGGTTGCCCGGAAATGCAAAGGAAAACTGCATCTTCAACAATGCAAACGCCACGGTTGAAACAGCGGCAAAAGAACTGCTTTCCCTAAACCTCTCGGAATATGCTTTTGTCGGATGGCTTAAACCAATAGGCTGGAGCTACCAGAGGAAAAACGCATTCAAATCCATCATGACCCTTCACGGCAAGAGCCTGCATGTGTTTGAACCGTCCGAATACAGATGTTCGTCAAACACAATCACCTCTAAACTCGCAGAGTGGCTTGCCGCGCTTCCGCGCCCATTGGGCATCTTGGCGACGACCGACCAGATGGCTCTGCGGATCGTAAGCGCCTGCCATCTCGCCGGCTTGTCAATACCGGACGATGTGGCGGTATTGGGCATCGACAACGACGAGGAACTGTGTGAAGGCATGCATCCCACCATAAGCAGCATCGACCTCGGATTTGTCGATTCCGGTCGCCTTGCGGCTGAAACCCTCGATCAGCTAATATCCACCCCTCATGCCAAACCTGAACACGTAATGTATCCTCCTCTGCGCCTTGTGCGCAGGGAATCAACACGGCGCTTAGTGAAGCATGACAGCGATGTGGCGAAAGCCGCGGAACGGATCAGACTGGAAGCATGCAATGGACTAACAGCTGATGACATCGTCAATAACTTCCCATGTTCGCGTCGCATGGCAGAGCTGCGCTTCCGGAAACTGATTGGAAGATCCATACTGCAGGAGATCAGAAGCGTTCGGCTTGAGACGGCGCAACACCTCCTGCGCACATCCTCGTTGGGCATGGATTTCATAGCCAACAAATGCGGCTATAGTTCCCTTTCTTCATTTTCGGTATTCTTTCACAAAGAGACAGGCGTTTCACCATCCGCCTGGCGGATGAAACAAGGCACAATCTCGAATCCTTGAAGCAATAAGAATAATAATAAGCAAATCCAATTTGGAAAATCAAGGGACAGACCCTTCAAGAGCGAAAGAAAATATTCAATTAACCGAATATTTGCCATTTCTTTTTAATTTATCTAACTTCCCAAAGGGTATGTCCCTAGATTTTCCACTAGATTTTCCAGGGGAATTTGATCGGTTCGAGTTTGACCGGGAGAAGAGCGGTGAAATGATCGCCGCTGCTGTTCTTTCCGGACTCTCCGGTAAAAAACTGCCCGTTCAATTGAAGCCTCCTGTTGATTTTGTTGCGGCGGAGTGACGTTCTGCAGCTCTTCTCCGCTTTGCAGGCAATGGCTGCTGAATCGTTCAACTGTTGATCCTGCGTTCGGTGGAAGCCCTGACGATCAATTCGGCGTCAAGCAGTATCTGACGAGGCGGAAGGGACGGATCCCGGAGCCGTTGCAGCATTGCCGCTACCGCCGCTCTTGCTATCTCTTTGCAGGGTTGGTGAACTGTCGTAAGCGGCGGCGTTGAGGTGGCGGCAACCTGGACGTCGTCGACTCCGGTGATCAGAATGTCGCCGGGCACATTCTTCCCAAGCCGGCGCAGAGTGTTCATAAGGGATACGGCGGTTATGTCGTTGGCGCACAGAAACGCATCAGGCCGGCCGCGTCCCGTGAAAAGTTTTTGCACGGCGGAAATGTCATCGGGATCTCCATAGTGAATGTTTGACCTTCTCCATGCGAACCCGGCGTCAAGAATCGCTTCCCTTGCACCCTGAAAACGGAGTGTCACGGTCGGCGCCGAATTTTCCATCCCGAAGAGACATATGCTTTTGGCGCCGCGCTGGATCAGGTGAGTGGCGAGTCGGTATCCGATCTGCACGTTGTCCAATGTGACGAGGTCGTATCTGCTCCGCTCCGGCGGCGGCACGATGTCTCTGTCGAGAAGGATTACCGGAATGTGATGGTCTTCAAGAAAACTGATCACTCGCATTGTCACGGAAGACATGTTCTGCACACGTTCTATCGGTTCAATGAACACTCCGGCCACACCATGCGAGACATAGTCCCATGCAAGCGTCATGAAGCGCTGCGCACGAACGTCGTCGATTTCGGATGAGGCGTTGCCGAAGAGCAGAGTGTATCCCGCTTCGCTTGCGACTTTCGAGATTTCGGAGCAAACGGGAGTCGCTATTTCGCCTCCGGCTATGTGCGGCACTATCAATCCGAGCAGGCCGGTGACACGCTTTGCGAGAGGGCTCAGGTAGGTGCCGGAACCGTTTCTGGTTTCGAGTATTCCGTCTTGTTTCAGTTTCTCCAGTGCGAGTCTGACCGTGGAACGCGATACTCTGAATCGGCGCATGAGCTGATGTTCGCTCGGAAATTTTCTGGACGCCTCGAATTTTCCCCGCAAAATCTCTTTGCGGAGGATGGTGAATATATTGGCGTGGGCGCTGTTGCCGGAACTTACCGCGGTGTCATTCATGTGGGAATTATATCAAAATCGTACGGAAGCAAGCTGTGTGTGCAGTCCGTAAGCGGTATATACAGCTTTGTGCTGTAAAGAGGTGTTTTATGCGTGTTATCTGCTACAATAGCTGTTATTTGCGTTCGTTGCGCACACAGTTCCCGGTCTAGGGTGGATTGGGCGGCAATGCACAAAAGGAGACATCAATATGACGAAGCTTCAAAAAATGATCGCCGTTCTTGCGGGTGCGGCTGGGTTTGCGGTTTTAGACTGCTTTGCCGTGCCGGTGTCCGGTTCGGATTTGAACGACGGCGATACGATCTTTCATCTGCCGTTTGATGGCAGCATGGATTCGGTGTCGGTTAAGACATTTTCTTCGGCCGGCGGCGGCATTTCCTATCCGTCGGACGGTATCGCGGGTGTCAATGTCATTGATCGTTCGCCTGTGCGTGTAAACGGAAACTGCATGAAACTGGACAGGTCGGTGGCTTTTGTGGATGTGACGGATTTTGGGTTTGACGGGCAGATAACGTCGGTGACGGTCGAATTCCACATAAAAGGGGAAAGTACCGGATTCCCAGATGCAAAACACTGGCCGCAGCTTATGGGAATCGTGGAAGGAAAAGAGTCTGATTTGCAATTGGGTACAACGGCCACAGGCGAGCCTTTTACGTTTCTGGTTCAGATCAATCCAACTTTGAATCCAACCGGAGTTCACTGTCGCCTCGACAGCGTGAATCCTGTCAAGAGCTGGCCTGTGAACATTCCTGTGTTCGACGGCAAGTGGCACCGTGTCGTTCTGCAGATTGGTGAGATGCTTTCAGCTGAATCGGTCGTCACGGGTTCTGTCTTTAAAGCCTATCTCGACAATGCTCAGTTGTTTCACGACAGTAAACCGATCGAAGAGTTTGCATGGAATGGACGCACGCCTTCGGGAGACAATAGGATTTTTCTGAAATTGGGTGATAAGAGTTCGACATTTTTCATTGACGAATTCCGGATATCAAAGGGTGCTCTCCCTGAGTCCAAATTGCTTAAACTTCGCGACGATCCCGTTCCTGAAAACAAAGAAACTCTTATGCATCTCACGTTCGAGGGTGATGTTTCATCGAAGGTCCACTCACAGGACTCTCCGGTGCTTATCAGCGGCACGCCGGCATTTTCGCAGGAAGTGTGGAATTCGCGCGTCGGCACGGTCGGTGCACCGCCCCGGAGCGTCCGACGCCAGAACGGGCAGTCGCTGAAGGTGGATGGTCTGCTTCAGTTCAAGTTGCCATATTGGGCGATGCATCGCAGCGCACTCGATTCCGCGACAATCGAATTTTTCATCAAGGGGGCGACGGAACCGCTGGCAAGCACGTGGAGCTCCCCTGTACGGATATCCGAGAGCGATGTGCCGTTTCCTCTGCTGCTTCAGATCGATGATTCGCACGGGTACATGCTCCGTATGGACGGGTACGAACCGATTCCCGGACGTACTGCGAACTCTGCCTTCGAGCAACGGGCATGGCATGTGGGATGTTCTTTTCATGACGGCAAGTGGCACCATGTAGCCTTTACGGCCGTACCTCTCGAGAATGGAGCTACGGAGTTCTGCTATTATTTCGACTATGAGGAAGTCTACAGAGAACGAACTGAAAATCTGGCGTGGCGCGGCGTCGATGACGGTATGTTTTTAGAGTTCGGGAGAAACTTTAATTCGACATTCTGGATTGATGAAATGCGCATCACGAAAGGGGTGCTGACGCCGTCGGAATTCCTTAAGGCGATGCCTCCATCGGGAACCACGGTAATCTTCCGGTGAAGCATATCATGAAAAGAACCGTCTTTTTTGCGCTGTTCACGCTGTGGTCGGTCATCTCTGCTGCTGTTCCACGCGCCGACCGTCTGGTGAATGTCGACAGCTCCGGTGTTATGCGTTGGATGGACGACGGCGGCGAGGTCGCGCTTTTGGGCGTCAAC
>JAFXEA010000564.1 GCA_017521065.1 Kiritimatiellia bacterium
ACCGGTTATGGTGGTTGGTCTGTAAAAAAACCAAGATGGGATGTGGATTCGTCTGTATAAAAGCCAAATAGCGGTGCTTTTTCGTCTTGATTTTAACCATAGGTATGTGATATAATTTGCTCATCGTTTTGAGAGATGCATTAAATGAAGCGGTTTTTTATAGAAAAATTGAAAGAATGGAAATCAAAGGCGAATCGTAAGCCTTTGGTTCTGAGCGGTGCGCGTCAGGTTGGTAAGACCTGGCTGTTGAAGGAGTTTGGCCGAATAGCTTTCAAAAATACTGCATATGTCAATTTTGATAAGAATGAGGAGCTGAAAGCGGTTTTTGAGAGTGGGTTTGATTTTAAGGGTATCATCTCGGCAATTCAAGCAGTCTGCAATGTTGATATCATTCCTTCGGAAACACTTATTATTCTTGATGAAATCCAATTGTGTCCGAATGCGCTACGGTCTCTTAAATATTGGCAAGAAGACTGTCCGCAGTATTATGTTGCGGCGGCAGGCTCGTTGATAGGTCTCTCGCTTATGGAGGGAACAGGCTATCCTGTCGGCAAGACGAATTCAATGACGCTATATCCCATGAGTTTTGCGGAATTTCTTACGGCGAGTGGGGATGAAAAACTGTCTGATTTGATTGTGTCCGGCAATGTGGGCGTCGCGAGCGTGTTCCATGATACCCTATCTCGTCGGCTGAAGGAATATCTTTTTGTCGGTGGTATGCCGGGGGCGGTTTCTGCGTTTATGCAAAACCGCTCATTTGCCACGGCAAGATCTGAACAGATGGAGATTCTGTCCGACTACGGCCGTGATTTCGGGAAGCATGCGCCCAAGGAGCTGCTGCCGAGAATTCGCGCGCTTTGGCGTTCGCTTCCGGCACAGCTCGCCAAGGAGGATAAGCGTTTTGTGGCTGCGGATGTGATATGCGAGAACGGCAACAAGATGCGTTCACGCGATTTAAAGGATCCGTTTGAGTGGCTTGAGGCTGCCGGTATTGCCTATAGGGTATGGAATGTAACCAAGCCGAATGTCCCGCTTGATTCATACAGGAATCATCTTTTCAAGTTTTTTGGAGTTGATGTGGGGCTTCTTTGTGCGCATTCCGGTCTCGATGCGAAATCGGTGGTTGATGGGAACAGGATATTTACGGAGTTCAAGGGCGCATTGACAGAACAGTTCGTTCAGCAGGAGTTGAGAGCGGCATCGGGTTTGGAACCGTTTTTCTGGTCCGCGCCGCGTTCGCAGGCCGAGATTGATTTTCTGGTTGAGGCGGATGGAATGGTTGTTCCTATCGAAGTCAAGGCCGAGCGGAATCTCAAAGCGAAGTCATTGCAGGTTTTTCGTCAGAAGTTTCAGCCGGAACTGTCAGTGAGGACATCGCTTGCGGAATATGAAACCCAAGATCATTTACTTAATCTGCCACTGTATGCAATAGGCGCTTTATGCTCTTTGCATTCTTCGTAGACGACAAAGGAGAGTTGAAAAATGATTGATTTTGATATTGAAAAGTTTGTACGCGAGTACATGACAGGAAGAGCGGAGTCGCTGCTCAAGGCGGATTTCGAGAAGTTCGCTGATGAGATGCATGCGCAGATTGACGGAAAGCGGATGCTGGTTGTCGGCGGAGCCGGTACCATCGGCAGCAATTATGTGAAGGCGGATGGCTGAACCGGATTGCCAAGAAGCAACCATTGAGCTGTCCGTTGGGAATCAGGCGTTTTTTTGTAAGTCCGGTGGAGTCTGGGGAACTTTGCCTGGCGGCATCAGTGCTTGCCGAGTCCGGCGACATTGTGTATCCGAAGCTGGATGAGGATAAGGATATGATTCCGTTTGATGCGGTGGTTAAGGATATGCTGGATTACATGGGGCTTGGGTGCAGGGCATGTTCGTCGTCGGAAGATGCGAAGGCGGCGATGGTAAAATGGGGAACGGGGAATGGGAAACGGGGAATTGGGTACCCTTGTGAGTTTTTCGGTAGTGATACTGACGGGGAGAAGACGTTCGAGGAATTCTATACCGCAACGGATGAGAAGGATGAGACGAAGTTCGTCAATCTCGGGGTGGTGAAGAACGCGAAGCGGCGTCCGGTCTCGGAAGTTGAGGATATTTTCGCGGAACTTCACAGAGTGTTTGACAAGGAAGGGGCGACGAAAGATGATGTCGTTGAGGTGCTCAAGGAGTATCTGCCTAACTTCAGCCATATCTCCAAGGGCAAGTCGCTCGATGGGAGAATGTAGGGGGAAGTTAAGAGTTGTAAGTTATGAGTTGTAAGTTGTGAGTTGTAAGTTGTGAGTTGTGAGTTTTTAAGGAGGTTTTGGTATAATGTTCGACATGAAAATCTATCCTTTTTTCAAACGGCTTTTTGACATCGTTCTTTCGGGCGCAGCGATTCTGATGATGTCGCCGCTTTTGATCCCGATCATGATCGCGCTCAAATGCACGGGCGAACATTACATTTTCTATGGACAGACGCGCATCGGCAGGAACAACAGCTATTTCAAGATATGGAAGTTTGCAACGATGCTGCTGAATTCGCCGAACATGACGGGGGGGGCACACCACGCATGGCGATCCGAGAATCCTTCCGTTGGGTGGATTTTTGCGCAAGACGAAGATTAATGAACTTCCGCAGATATTCAACATTCTGCTCGGGGATATGAGCATTGTGGGGCCGCGTCCGCTTGTGGACAAGACGTTTGCGCCGTATCCGGCAGAGGTCAAGGCGCGGATATATTCCGTGCGTCCTGGACTTACTGGCATCGGGAGCGTG
>JAFXEA010000565.1 GCA_017521065.1 Kiritimatiellia bacterium
CCCCATGTAAAGAAGGACGGGGACAAGGTAGCGCAGATAGACGAGCTTGTAATAGACACAGGTTACAGCAAGGAGGAGCTTTCTGAAATAGTTTCTCTCGGTGACAGAATTACAGTCGACAACGAGCCTGCGGTACTTCTGAATAACAGAATATGCGCTCCTGCCTGCGGCGGTGGCGCGCGAACTCAAGATCCTCCCAGCTGTAGTGAAGCGCCCTTGCGCAAAGCGGAACGCTTGCGGCGAAGCGCACACCCTTGCCTTCGCAATCCCGGAATTCAATCCATCGCACATCGCTGCGCACACCGTTGTCCTGCGGCCGCGCATACTGCACATAAAGCTGAGCGACGGTAGAGCTGTAGCATCCGAGAAACGCCGACTCCGCACGGTCGGGATAGTTCTCATGCGGTCCGCGTCCATACCATGTGACGTTGGTGAGAGCCGAGTCCAGTATCCAGCTCGTCCCAATGCGAGGCAGTTCCGGCATCTTTCCGTGCGGTTCAATGCGATTCTCTACGGCAAGCGTTCCATCCTCGGAGATGGTCCACCTGCGCGTATGCAGCCAGCCGCATCCGCGGGTGCCTTCCGCACGGACGACAGAGATCAGCGCATTGCCGTCCTTCGTGAACCTCACCGGATAGTAGCGCATCTGAGACAGCCCCGACGCATAGAACTGGTCCCGGATCGTATTGTGCCTTCCTCCGCCCGTGTCATTGTCGGTGAAGGCCCGCACACATGAAAGACGCGGCCCCGAAACGATCCCATCCACAGCAGCGTCATCAAGCACGGAAACCCCTCCCACAACCAGGGAGGAAAGCGTACCGGACAACCTTGACACATTCGCCGTGGTCCCTCCGCAACGGAGGATGAAGGACGATGGGGTTTCATCTATCGCCGCGGCAGACCTTCCCGTTCGGCTCCAGCGCGAAAGATCTCCAGCCTGAACCTCAACCTCGTCGCGTCCGACAATATGGCCCTTTCTCGCCCACATGGTGTCCTCCGCCAGTTCGAAGACAATCTCCAACATATATTCCATTGACGGATCATCCGCCGGAGGGATGTCTGGTATGCACATGAGACCATCACTCAAAGGCGGTATCGGAGGCATCCTGAAAGTCCCGTCGGCGACCTTGATGCCATCCGCGCGCAGCACCCAGCGTCCGGCATACCTGTCGGCGGCGGTGAACGCATTGCGGTTCCACACGGAAAGATCTCCGGAGTTTGCATCTATTCCGCCAACGACTAGCGGACGCATCACCTGCTTCGCCTCCCAGTACTTCGGGGTCTCCCTCCTGTCGGCGCCGACGATCCCGTTCTGGCAGACAGGCCCCATGTTCGGAGTGTCATCCCAGTCCCCTCCGTAGGCAAGATGGCAGATCCTCTTTCCGTCGGCATCCAGCCTCTCCGTCTTCTTTACGAGCGACTGGTCCACCCAATCCCAGACGCACCCGCCGCAAAGCGACTCCGCGGAATGGAAAGCCTCCCAGTACTCGCGGAAATTGCCCATCGCGTTTCCCATCGCATGCGCATATTCGCACATGAAGAACGGCTTCAGCGGAGTCTGGTGTCCCGCAGGATAGCGATAGGTGTCGCTCATCGCGCTGCGCGTGCCGTCGCCAAGCTCGCCGCGCTCGTACAGGGACGCCACCGTCATGTACATCGCACTGTCCACGTCGGCGATCCCGTTCGCCTGCTCGTAGTGGACCGGGCGCGTGCTGTCGAGTTCGCGCACGGCGGCGGCGGCCTTCTCGAAAGCAGGTCCACCGCCACATTCGTTTCCGAGCGACCACATCACCACACAGGCATGGTTCGCATAGTTCTTCACATGGTTCACATTGCGTTCGACAACCGTCTTCTCCCATTCGGGACGATAGCCAAGCGCAGTATCGGGCTTCTGCCCCATCCCATGGGACTCCACGTTGGCTTCGGCCACGACATAGAGTCCGTACTCGTCGCACAACGCATACCACCGTGGATCGTCAGGATAATGGGCTGTACGCACGGTATCTATGTTGCAGCGCTTCATCAGAAGAATGTCCGCAACCATCTCATCTTCCGTTACGGAGCGTCCATTGACGAGAGAGTGTTCATGACGGTTCACCCCTCTGAACTTGATGGGCTTCCCGTTGAAGAGAGCCCTGTGACCCTTGACCTCCACACGCCGGAATCCAACCTTCACGGTCCGGCGATCCTCAGAGTTCGAAAGCTCGAGCCTGTAGAGGTAGGGCGTCTCAGCGCTCCACAGATGCACATCCGCAACCGGCAGCCTCCATTCACCCTCCCTGAAAGCAAGATCCCCGACGCATCTCCCCTCGGCATCGAAGAGACTGGCACGTTCGATATTGTCGCCTGCGACACGCAGCATACCCGACCTGAAGTCATCGGCGATATCCGTGTTCACGCGGAAATCGCGGATCGCCCGTTCCGGTTCGGCATATAGCATGACCCTTCTAATGATGCCGGAGAACCTGAGCATATCCTGATCCTCAAAATAGCTACCGTCGCACCAGCGGTAGACCTCAACGGCAAGGACGTTGGACTTATCCG
>JAFXEA010000566.1 GCA_017521065.1 Kiritimatiellia bacterium
GCAAAATGCTCATCAGTGAATGACGCAATCGGCCACAGAACCGACCCTACCGGTTCGCGCCAATAGGCAACCGGCCACAAATTCACACGGTCTTCTGGATTTCCGGAATAGACACAATCATCCCCTTCATAGAACGGAGTAGACTTCATCAGTTTTGTTTTACATCCGGCGAACATAATCACCATGACAGAGAATATGGCTGTTCTTTTTCTCATGACACAATTCCTCTTCCGACAGCAGATTTCAATAGTCTTAGCGAATCCATGACCGTCAGAGGCTGGCAAGCATGGAGCACTTCACGAGCATACGCGGGATGTGGTACGGACCTTTGAAGATGTTCCCCTTCGCTGGCTGGGCAACTGTGCCATCCCGGTGGAGATAGCCGAACCACTCCGGATGGTCAGGGTCTTTCAGGTGAGACCACGCCCATTCGGACACAAGCTTGAACCGTTCGAAATATTTCGCGTCGCCTGTAATCTGATACGCCTCAAGGTTTGCGATCATCGCTTCGCACTGTGGCCACCAGAACTTCATGTCCTGCTCGTAGCACTGAGGCGGGAAGTTGCGGCAGTCTCGGAAGGATATTATGCCGCCATCTCCATGTTCCGCATCCCATCCCCAATCCCACGACCAATCTAGAATCTGCAACGCCTGTTCCATCAACTTGCCGTCAGCTCGAGCCTTCGCCACATCCATCAGAAACCAGCTCGTCTCGATTGCGTGACCGGGATTGATTGTGCGCCCGGCGATCGTGTCGATGAATTCGCCGTTCGGTCCAACAGTCTCCAGAACGCACTTGAACTCCGGATGGACAAAATAGCGCATGAGATTGCTGATGGATTCCGAGATCTGGTCATCAAGAACAGGATCGTCCGACACTCGTTTCAGGACATTCGCCACATCTATCAGGATCATGGTGAGAGAGTGTCCCTGGCATGCCATGGCGGATTCGTACTTCGCAGGCATCATTTCAGGATCCTTCATAAAGGAGCGGATCCGACGGAAGAGGTCGAGTGCCCTTTTTGCACAACTGCGGTCGCCTGACGAAAGGGAGTACTCCGCAAGCGCGATGGCGGCGAAGCATTCGGAGAACACATACCTGCGCATGCGTAAAGGCGTACCGTCGGCCATCACCTCGAAATACATCCGTCCCCGGGAGTCGAAGCAGGTGCGCTCGAAGAAATCTATCGTCGATTTCGCCGCCTTCAGCCATTCGGGGTTCTTTTCAATGTTGTTGTACGCGTAGGACAGCGCATAGGCGAAGCGCCCCTGGAACCACACGCTTTTGGTTGAGTCCATGAGCGTACCGTCTCGATCAAGACACGTGTACACGCCTCCATGTTTGCGATCCCAGCCGTGCTTCATCCAGAACGGCATCACATTTTCGAGAAGCTCCTTGCGGCACTTCTCACCAAAACGCTTCACATATTCTTCATTCATTGATGTAGTGCCTCATTGTTGCTATCTTTTCATGAAGCCATATTCGGTCGATGGATATGGCTGCAACAGACATCTTGAACGCATCGAAGGGACACACCCCGTTTTCACGGCACAGCGAAACCGTCCACGCAACGACCGGTGCCCCCGCGCCATTGGCGCGGAACCGTTATTTGTCATTCACGGCTTTCCGGCGATGCATAAGAACATTGAAATCACTTGCTCATTGCGGGGTTCATCCAGTTCCCCTTGTTGTGGAACATCTGCACAGGCTTCGTATCGCCATCTGGATCGGAATCGACAAGGAAGATTGCCTTATCGCGGGAAGCCACAATATGGCGGCTGTCCGCCGCCCATGTGGGATCCTGCCAGGTGCCTGGCGATGTGACCGCCCGGGCGGAGGATTCGCCGTTGTTCGGAGCTGACGCCATGACAACCCACTGACCGGCCTGAAGCGAGGACCAGCAAAGCTTGCCGTCCTTGGCCCAGTCGGGATGCGTGTTCTGACGGCCCTTGGACGTATAGCGGGTGGACTGACGCGTAGCGACATCGCAGATGTATATCTGCGGATTACGCGTCTGGTCGGACACGTACGCGATCTTCTTTCCGTCAGGACTCCAGCATGGGCTGGATTCGGCGGCGGCCGGTGTCTTGGTGAGACGGATGATCGTCCTTTTCGCAAGATCCATCACATAAAGTTCAGGATTGCCCTGATAGGAAAGGATAATCGCCGCCGAACGTCCATCGGGAGAAACCGCAGCGCCGGAAGCGCCGTTCTTGAACGCACCAAGGCATTCACGCTCCGACGTCTCCGTATTGAGCCTGTAGACAAGCTGCTTTTCATGGATGAATCCTGTGTAGTAGATGTCACGGCCGTTGGGTGCCCAACGGGGTCCCACTGCGGCGCGGCCATCGGACGTGACCTGCTTCATGTCCCAACCATCGGGATAGCAGGTGTAGAGCTCCGCATTGTTCGCGCCCTTGCGGTTCACGAACGCAAGACGCGTGGTGGCGAAACCCTTCGCCCCATCAGAGAACGCCTCGACCATCGCATCGGCGAAACGACGCGCCGCCATTCTCGCTGACAGATCGCCGGAGACCGCATCGTTCGCATGGATCGTCTTGCCGCGACCGGTAGCGGTCACCGCACCTCCGGCGAGACCTGACACCGTAATGGAACCCGAAGACGCAACTTTGAATACACCTGACAGTTCAAGGTTCTTCTTGAGACACTTCTGGTACCATGCACTTCCCTGCACGTTGATTGCAACCGTCACCTTCTCGGCTCCGGCCTTCTCAACCTTGACCACGGGCGCCGCACTGCACACGAGCGAACAAGCCACAAGACACACAAATGCAACATTCTTCATTTTCATTTCAATAAACCTTTCAAGCTTATGTTTTTTTCAGTAACTTTAAAGACAACACCGGTCAGCATACGCCACGCGCCGAATTCCGGTAGAACTGGACAAGTTCCTTGACCTCATCAAAAGGCTCGACATCGTTCTCGACGCGCTCCAGCGCCTGGGAACGGTTCAGGCCCGAATGGTAGATGAACCTGAAAGCCTCCTTTAGCGCGGAAATCACATCGTTGTTGAAACCGCGACGCTTAAGTCCGACCACGTTGGGACCGATGACCTTGAGCGATCCTTCAACCATATCGCCGAGCATGAACGGCGGGAAATCCTGGCGGATCTTCGACATGCCGCCGACCATTGCATGCCTGCCGACGCTGCAGAACTGATGCGCCGCAGCACATCCACCGACAATAGCCCAATCGTGAAGATGCACATCACCGGCAAGCTGTACGGAGTTGGAGCAGATGACATGATTGCCGA
>JAFXEA010000567.1 GCA_017521065.1 Kiritimatiellia bacterium
CTGGCACACGCAGGGATCCGGCAAGTCGCTGATGATGGTATGGCTGGCGCAGTGGATTCGCGAGAATCAGGAGGATGCCCGCGTCGTCATCATCACCGACCGCGACGAACTCGACAAGCAGATCACCAACGGATTCCGAGAAGCCGGAGAGAAGCCCCACCAGGCCATGAGCGGCGACGATCTCATCAAGACGCTCAACGCGAACACAGACTGGCTGGTGACGACGCTTGTCCACAAATTTGGCATCGCCCGCAATCCGACGGCGGAAAAACTTTCGGCCATCGACAAGAAACTGCGCGGCAAGCCGACGGTCGCGCAGTACATGGAGCAGATCGCCGAGCATCTGCCCGCCGGATTCAAGGCCAAGGGGAACATCTACGTGTTCGTTGACGAGTGTCATCGAACGCAAGGCGGCATGCTCAATAAGGCCATGAAGAAGATCATGGGCGATGGCGTGATGCTGATCGGCTTCACGGGCACGCCGCTCCTCCGCGTCGACAAAGGCGAGTTGACCTCGGCGGCGAACTTCGGGCCGTACATCCACACCTACAAGTTCGACGAAGCCGTGCACGACGGCGTCATCCTCGACCTGCGCTACGAGGCACGCGACGTCGAGCAGCAACTCAAGGAGGAGATCACTTTCGATTCGCTCTTCGAGGAGTCGACGAAGTCGCTGACGCCGCGGGCCAAGGAGGATTTGAAGGCACGCTGGGCGAACATGCAAAACCTGTTCTCGTCGAAAGACCGCATTGCCCGCATCGTGACCGACATCTGCAAGGACATGATGCTCAAGCCCGCCCTCAAGAACGGGTGGGGGAACGCCATGCTCGTGTGCGAGAACGTCTATCAGGCGTACCGCTACTACGAGATGTTCGAGTACAACAATACGCCGCTCAAGGGGCGGTGTGCGGTTGTGACGAGCTACGATGGCAAGGCGCCGGATCTTTCGGATGGATACACCGGCGAAGCGGCGACGGAGGCCGAGTACAAGCACAAGGTCGCCAAGTGGATGTTCGACGGGCGCACGCCCGAGGAGTTCGAGGAGTGGGCCAAGGATTGGTTCATCAACCATCCGGGTGCCATGAAGCTCCTGATTGTCGTGGACAAGCTGCTGACCGGCTTTGACGCGCCCGCGTGCACGTATCTGTACATTGACAAGAAGATGGTCGACCACACGCTGTTCCAGGCAATCTGCCGTGTGAACCGGTTGAATGGCGAAAACAAAGCCTTTGGACACATTGTCGATTACAAGCACCTCTTCGGGAACATACAGGGAGCGATCGAAGACTATACGAACGGGGCGTTCTCCGGCTATGACAGGGAAGACATCTCCGGATTGCTGACGAACGACGTGCAGGCGGGAAAACAGGATCTCGAGGATGCGCTCGAGAAATGCCGCGCACTCTCGGAGCCGGTCAAGGCCCCGAAGACGATTGACGAGTATTTCGACTGGTTCTGCTACAATCAGGTCGCGACGCCTGCGGAGGATCACGCCGAAGAGCTGCAGAGAAACGCGCAGAAGCGCGAGGACTTCTACCAGGCGTGCTATGCGGCGGTGCGGGCGTTTGCGGCCATCGCCGTCGAGATCCGGAAGGTGTACACGAACGAAGAGGCGCTCGCCCTCAAGAACGAGGTGAAGGACTTCGACCAGATCCGCGAGGCCATCATGAAGCGCTGCGGCGACTTCGCCGACCTGAGGCAGTTCGACGCCGAGATGCGGGCGCTGCTGGACGATTACGTGACGGCGGCGCATGCGACGAGGCTTGCGAGCCTTGACAACTTCTCGTTCCTCGATGTCATTAAAAAGGACAAGGACGGGAACGCGTTGTCCACAGACGCACGCGAGACCGCCGCTGCGGGGGGCGAACGCGGCGTTGCCGAGACGATGGCGGCGAACGTCCGGCGTTATGTATTCCGCAAGCGCGAGGCGAATCCGGCGGAGTTCCGCAAGTTCTCCGAGCGGATCAACCGCTTGCTCGCGGACTACTTGCAGGAGAAGATTGAATATAAGAAGTTCCTCGAGGACATGGTGAAGCTCTGCAAGGAGCTGAAGGCCGAGAAGGAGAGCCGGGATCCGCGAATCGACACTGCGGCTAAGAAGAACCTGCTAGACAATCTCGGCGGTGACGTCGAACTTGCGCTCAAGGTGTACGATGCGGTCGTTGCTTCCGTCAAGCCCGGTTTCAGGACAAACGCGGTACGCCGCAAGAAGGTCGAGCATTCACTTGTGATTGCATTGGCGGGGACGGATTACAAGGCATCTGAAATCTATCGGATTGTCGAGCAGCAGGCGGAGTTCGACGGCGAGTCGATGGAAAGGTGGAGCTGAGAATGCGGAATAAGGAAAGCGGAATGGGGAATGTGGAATATAGAATGAGGGAAGAGGAGTCGGAAATAATTCCGCATTCCGCATTCTGCATTCCGCATTCCTCCTTGATCGTGTCCGTTGAGCGCAAGGCGATCAAGCACACGCATCTGTCGGTGTTCCCGCCGGACGCACGGATCCATGTCAGTGCGCCGCTTGACTTGTCCGAGGCCGATTTGCGGAGTTTCCTCGTCTCAAAGGTTCCGTGGCTTCGCAAGCAGATTGCTGCCGTTCTGGCACAGCCCCGTCAGGCTCGGAGGGAATACGAAAGCGGCGAGGACGTATATCTTCTCGGCAAGCGCTATCGGCTGAGTGTCCGGAAGGGCGACGAGGCAGCGTCGGTTCGCTTAGAGGGCAAAAGCGTAGTCCTTTCGGGGCGAGGGCTTGAAACCCGTGCGGCGCGCGAAACGCGAATCGTCGAATGGTATCGCGAGGAACTGAAGCGTGTGCTTGTGCGCCTTGTGGCACGTTGTGCGGCGACGGTTGACGAAACGGAGGGGATTGCATTCGAGGTCCGGCGGATGCGGAATCTATGGGGATCATGCAATGCACGGAAACGGAGAATCTGGTTCAACCTCGCCCTTGCCCGCGTGCCGATCCGCTGCATTGAATACGTTGTGACGCACGAGATCGTCCATCTGTCTGTTCCGAATCATTCTATACTTTTTGAACGGAAGATGGACCAGTGGATGCCGCGTTGGCGGGATGTCCGGAAGGAACTCAACGATTTCATCGCCTTGCCGTTGGGCGTGGAGTGACTTGGGAGGACGATATAAGATCATAAAAAAGCATGAGGTTCGCGACTTCAAGTTATTCGGGGACATGCACAAGAAACGGGTTGGCACAGTTGGTGCTGTAAAAGATTTTTGAAAATCGGTGTAACGTTTTCTGGTTGAATGCGTTTATACTAGTGAAAGCAAGAAGGAAAAGAGTTTTCAAATGAAGAAGAACCTAGAGTTATTGCGTGTGAAGCGGCAGATGTTGAATCTGCTGCTTGGACGCTATTGCTCGGGGTTCATCAATTGAAGCCTGCTGGAATCGTCAGCAGTCGGAAAAAGAGGCCGGCCCCGCGCATGCGGAGCCGGCCTCTTTGCATACCTTGATCTTTCACAACGAACGGAACCGTAGCCCAACTGGCAGGAGGCGCTTGCTTGAGGTGCAAGACAGTGCGGGTTTGAATCCCGCCGGTTCCACCAACGCTCCCGTGATGCAACAGGCAGACATCGGATGCCCAAACCATCTGTTTTGTGGGTTCGAATCCCTCCGGGAGCACCAACGGGCCTGTGATGCAACTTGGCAGACATACTGCGCTTAAACCGCAGGTCTTTGCGGGTTCGACTCCCGCCAGGCCCACCAATTCAAAAGGATTTTCAGACATGGAAAAGATAGATGATTCGATCTGCTCGGACATCGAGCAAGATGACGACAAGGCATGGACGGCGTTCTACGCCGCCTTCGCGCCCGTCATGCGCGCATACGCCGTGAGGCGGGGCTGTGACGAGCCGGACGACGCTGTGCAGGACGTGTTCGTCAAGTTTGTCGCGGCGGTTCGGGGCGGACGCTTTCAGGCGCGGAGCGCGGTCGAGACGTGTTCGTATCTGAAGACGCTGGTTGCCCGTCAGGTGATTGACTACCATCGACGGGCGAAGGCCAGATGTCGCGACATGACGGTTGAGATTGATGAAATCGAAATCGCGGTTCCGGCCGTTGTGCCGCAGATCGTGGAGGCGCGCGAGGAGGCGGAGATCCGCGTCAGGGCACGGGCGCGGGTGGTATCCGGCTGGCGTTGTTCCGACCGCACGCGGGCGATCTTTGAGGCCTGTACGGTCGGCGGACGCAGTGTGGCGGAAGTCGTGCGGGAGTTTGGCGTCTCGCCGGTCTTCGTGCGCAACATCCGTCATCGTGGACTTGCCAAGGAGAGAAAAGCCGTGAAAAAGGTGGTGTAACGCTTTTACGCGGGATGCGTTTATGCTGATGTCGTGATTTGCGAGGCAGTTGGCAAGGCATTACAATTGCCTCTTAAGAAAGAGCGGGATTGACTGGAGTGGTACCAGCGGCAGGCCCATAACCTGAAGAACGTCGGTTCGAATCCGACTCCCGCCACCAATTCGGATGTAGTTCAATGGTAGAGCACCGCACCGTTAATGCGGCCGTTGCTGGTTCGAGTCCAGCCATCCGAGCCATTTCGTTGTTCCTGCGGCTGAGTGTACGTGTACATGTCCTCTGACTTGCGGTGATCGTAACACCTTTGATAAGTGAGGCGGTTGCAAAACCAGGCGTTCCCATCGCCGTCCGCAGCTGGCGGTGGAACGCCAGCCCAGAATGTCAGGGTTTTGCAACTGCCTCGCGTGTACATTTGGTCAGCATGTCATATTCATGCTTGCGTTTTCTCCGCGGGCGTGGTACACTGTGCGGCGGGTGTTCCCGATAGGAGCATCATCGAGCTGAAAAAATGCCGTCGCCCGTGCACTTCGGTTTGCGGGCACTGCGGCGGGAGGAAATGCCCGCCGCTCTTATTTTTTATAATGATCCCGTACATAAATCTCCGACTCCCTGCCAACATGGACTACCACTCCGGTGGCCGTGTCCGCTATCGCGACCAGTTTGGGTTTCCCCGCATTGGCCTGAGACCTGGACTCAACGAAAGCAGTCTGATCTCCGCTGTGCGGCCGAGGCTGCATCGTGCCGCGTTTCCGAATCATTTCCGGGATGAGGTCAACCTTCCAGCCTTCTCCTCTCCCGTCGTACTTGTCCGCGATCTTCCCTTTCGTGAAGAAAACGAGCCTGTGTCCTGCAAATGTCGAGGAAAAGCCCCTGTTCAGCGCTTCGCGAATTGAGATAGCCCCATTCGCAACTTCTGTGTCACTAGGATGATCGCTGCTCGCACGAAACGCTTCCAGGGCTTCGCGGCATGTTCGCCGGCGTCGTTCGTAGTTGGTCTCTGTTGTGCCAGACGGAGCAAAGGAGCCGCTATGTCCATACGTGTGCTTTAGAAGTTTTATAAAACATAAAAATAAATTCACGTTTTATAAAACGTTAAGAACAAAATAAAATTTTATAAAACATTGAAAGTCATGTCTGTGTTCTGATATAATGCTTGTATCGAAACTTGCGAAAGGCGTTGACATGTCAGAGGTAAAACTTAAAC
>JAFXEA010000568.1 GCA_017521065.1 Kiritimatiellia bacterium
CCTGACCGCATGCAACGGACGCGAATGGGCGCGTGGCTCTCTGCCCCACTGGGTTGTGAAGGTGTATTTCCTTCCGGCGATGCGTTCCCCGTGTCCGAGGACAAGTCCATTCTTGTTTTCATAGACAGGCTTCAAGGGAAACACGCGGGCGTTGTCGAACAGCATACTTCCGGTCACACGGTATTCGCCCAACCTGAACGTTTCGGAATAGGGTGCGGAATTGTCAGAGGTAAACACTACCGTTTTTCGTTCGACCCATTTACCGCGAGAATTGAGAATCGACTCTGTGACGTTCATCTCCGGCGTGCCCATCGTAAGGCTGCCACCTTTCACGTCGGCATTTACCAGAACAGACATCCCGTAGATCGCGCCCGGCCGGACCTTGACCGGCGGCGAAAGCCACTTGCAGTTATTGGTGCCAGCTCCTTCAACTCCAATCGCACCGGTACCATTTACTCCCTTTCCAGGAGCAAGCACGCGCCCGGCAGCGGAAGTTGTCCGCCATCCCGTAATCTCGCCACGAGACGTCTTTTCGAAATCGCCATCAGGAAGCATCCCCGCCGCAATCGCGCCGAGCGGAACGCACCCCACCGCAAAAAGAGCCCTTTTGCAGAATGATCTCATCCCCGTCATGGTTTTTTCCTTTCTTCACTTTTCAGATAGCGGATGAAGTTAAGCAGCAGGGAGTTGCCCTCCGGCAAACCGGAAAGGATGTCGAGTCCGTTGCATGACAGGATGTGCGAACTTCCCTCCCTGCGCTCGGCAAGATACACAAAGCATGCGGTGCCGCCCTCACCCACGATGATCATATCATTTGCTTCCATGCCCGGCGCCGGCAGTTTCATGCCTTTATCCTTTATCAGCCTGAACCAAAGCGGAGTCATCACATCTTCACAAGGGAAGTCTCCGAAGACGGGATGAGCCTTTATCGCGGTACCGACCTGATCTCCCATCCACCACCAGCCAAGGCTGACGTTTGGCTTGCCGTCCGCGCCGTCCACCGTTATCACATTCGCGCCTTTAGCCACTGCTGACTTCACCTCTGGCGAACCTTCGGCGGCGATCACAATACCGGCCCGCGCCGCTTCATCCAAGATTTCCTTTAGGGACAGACCCTTAGGGAAAATCCAAAGCGGCCATTCGTTGGACTGACCGACGGAGCCATCTCGCGCACGGACGGTCATGGAAAATGCCGCGCGCAGAGGCTTAGCGACATCAGGGATCGACATTTCAACAGTTGCAATCCTGCGAGCCGCACCTAGAGGCAACGCACCGACATCCGTACAGCCTGACGCAAGGCTCTTATGGGCGGAATCGGAAAGGTTCCATTCCAATACGCCATCCGCTATCGCATCCTCTCCGTAATTGGCAAAGAGCGCATCAACTTTCAGCTGTTCGCCAGATGAAAAAACCGAATTGGATGGGCTAAAGTCAGCAAGCACACACAACGGAGAATTGAACACGGCGAACTGCTCCGCCGTAAGACCATATGGCTTTTCATCCCACAAAGGATCAAACAGTCCCTGCGCAGAATACGACTCAGCCGGCCTGTTCCACACCACAACATCGACAATAGTCCAGAAATGGTATCCTCCGCATCCGGAGTCAGAACGGGCGCATTCAATCCCCCTCTTCTGCCATATTGCCTGCAGGGCATGCTGTGCGTTCTGGAGACGGTCGCCCCAATCATGACCGAGGCCGAACTTCGACAACCACCTTGCGCGATCCGCTCTTGATACCGGCGGCATCCAAACGCCAGTGTATTTACCTTCCGTCCTTGAATCGGTCTTCACGCAGAGATTCAGATATTCGTGGCAGACGAAAGGACGCGTCGCCTTGTGGCTGCCGCGAAGCCATATCTTTATGGGTCCGCCGTCATAGTCCGAACGGTCGGGAGTGGTTCTGGACAGAATGTGGACATCCTGATTGATCTTCAGTCTATCAGGATCCATCTCTTTTATGTATTTGTGAAGATTTCTGTCGAGAACATCCCCGAAGGAGCCTTCATTGCCCATTGAGTAGACAGCGAACGAAGGATGCCGACGATAATGTTCGTAAAGTTCCGTCACATCCCGCTTCGGATCGAACGCGAAGCTTTCAGCGGTTTCATCGCTGTAGTACGGCAGTTCGGCCTGAATCAGCATACCGACCTCATCTGCCGCCTCAAAATACTCCGGCACTTCACAGTGCGTGTGCAAACGGGCGAAATTGAACCCAGCCGAACGAGCCTTTGCGAGATGGGCCCGATGGACGGATCTGTCCGCAGGTGTCATTCCTGTAATCGGATATACATGATCATCGCCAAATCCACTCAGGAATATGGGCTTGCCATTGAGGCGGAACTCCTTGCCTGCAACCTCAAGTTTCCTGACGCCAAACCGTTCATGCCTCACATGAATTGCACACCCGTTCCTGACAATCTCCACTTTCGCCGTGTAGAGATTTGGATGTTCCGGAGACCACGGACGAAAACTGTCCAGAGAAAGTCGCAGCACGGTTTCGCCGACGGCACGCTCTGCCTCAACAGACTTTCCCTCCACCGAAAGGCGAACCTTGCAGGAGTCCACTCCGCACACAGTCACGTGCGCCTCTGCAGCTTTGGCGTCGAAATCTCCCCGTACCCAAGCGTCGTCGATGAACGTCTGCGGAGTGGCCTCAAGTTCGACATCACGGTAAATGCCGCCCCACCTATGCATGGCGCTCATGAGGCCTTTGCGCGATGGGCGCCGATTGTCGACCTGAACTACAACAGTCGCCTTTTCTCCCGGCTTGACCAGATCAGTGATCTCATACTTGTACGTGCCGCAGTAGTCGTCAACAAGTGCGACCTGTTTGCCGTTCACCCATACCCAGCCAACAGATTTAATGCCTCCAAACTTTATCCAGATGCGCTTTCCAGACCAAGCGGAGGGGACATCCACGCGCTTGCGGTACCACACGAAGCCCATGTGCTTGTGACGGATCGGCTTTGAGTTTTCGTCCCATGTGCAGTCCCAGCATTCACCGTTTCCCGGTTCGCCAATCCCTTGCGTCTCCCAGCACGAAGGCACTTCAATTTCACGGACATCCTTCCATTTTGAATCCGGAAAGAATCCCCATATTCCGTTTCTCAGCGGAGCCTTGCGGCAGGTGGTCGTACATTCCCACGTCCCCCTGAGCGAGATCGTGCTTTCCGTACCTCCTTTGACGACAGAGTTAACAACTGCAGGATGCTTTTCCCTGCCACCCCAGGTAAAGGGTTCTCCCCAAGCTCCAGCTGCAATGCAAGTAATCCCCAAAAGCAGAATACGCATTACGTCCTCCCTTACCGCACCGTGACAACCGTGCCTCTCGGTCTGCGGTACCGGCACATGAACTTTGACGGAGGAAGGACACCACGCGTTATCTTCACCTCGTCAAAATCGCCGACTATATTGCCGTCTTCCTTTATCGAGTAGCCCATAGTTACATTGAAGCCTTCTCCCATGTCATATAAACAACCGAGCAAGCTTCCCGTCCACTCCTGCTCGCCATCGATATATACAGCGAAATGCTGCCGTCCACTTTCCTCATCATATTCCGTGGTAAAAGCAAAATGATGCCATACACCATCCGTCAAATCAGTCAATTTGACGGTGGTGGAAAGATACCTTTCCGAACTGGCGACACAGTTCGTGACCGTCGAACAGCGAATGTTCAACCGCTGTGCATTTTCGCTTGCGTAGAGGGCCCAAAGCGGCGCCCCGGCCGGGGCATCGGCCTTGTTGTTCACGCGGAGCAGACCCGCCATTTTTCCAATCGACGTCAGCCTGCAGTAGAACTCGGCGGTATGATCGAACGTTCCAAGCCCCTTCGCGTTCTTGAAGCACAGCTGAGAGCCATTGAAACGGACCGATCCGGTGTTGGTCACGGAGAAAACACCGCCCTGCCCGTCAAGAAGGAGTTCCGGATACTTCACCTGGCCGGTCAACTCCGGCCCGCTGCATCCATCAAATTCCCTGGACACGCCATCCCCAATCATACACCATGGAGGAGACACCGCCTCCAGACTGTCATTAAACGGAGCATAGAACACAAAATCATCAGGCCCATCGTAAACAAATGACGTCGGATTCAGGAATTCTTCTGGAGACAAGACGCGCTGCGTAAGGCGTACCGCATCAATCTTGCCGTGAAAGAACTGCGAATTTGCGGACTCTCCACCATATCCGACAAAGGCATAACGGTTTGCGCCCGACAACCGAATGTTATTGATGGTCATTACCCTCACATAATCCAGGTACAGCAATACTGACTTATTTTCGGCATCATATACAGCCGCAATATGATGCCATTTGCCATCATGAAGATTCAGACCGATATGACCATAATTGGTCCAGACAAAATCTTCCCTCCCATATCCATTGTAGCACACAACAATAATCTTACCGGGATGTCCCTGATCAAGAGTAAGCTGAACTGGAGATGGATCAGTAAACTTCAGAATCGTCTGGCTGTACTCCGATTCATCCTTGCCCACATAGACAATCTTTCCCTCCGTTTTGAAGAACAGTTCAGCGGTTAAACTCTTGGCAAAATAAGGATATGAGGAAAGTCGTATACCTGTACCGGCATTTATCGTCCCGTTCGTCTTGAAAAAAACCGATGCGTTGTTTGTGTCAGGTGCAGGGAGGGACAAATCGGTACGCAAGGTATAAGTGGCTGCATCTGCAGAAAGGATCGCGTTGGTTTCAGTCGAACCTTTGACAAAATAGCTGCCGTTGACAGTATTTGTGGTGCGGGCTACCGCATAGTTCATATATAGGGCAGGGATAATCTCTCCAGCCTTTCCGTCAAGCGGAAGATAAGCCACCGTATCGGAATCCACAAAGTGCGAATATCTTCTCAGGAACTGCTCTGGACGAAGTGCCGTGCCGGAGATGCGCAACTCATCAATCATGCCGTTGAATTTGCGCCCCGGATCCAGATATCCGCCCACATACAGATCATGATTACTGGAATATGAAAACTTGCCGTCATATATCATCGTAAAATCCAGCCGGTAATCAACGAACATCCTATAGATGCTTTGGTTCGACTCACTGTCGTACGAACGCACAATGGCAACATGATGCCAGACTCCATCAAAGACGTTAGCTGCGCCACTGCCCGATGTGCCTGAAGGCGTTTTGGCATATCGCATGAACATCTTTCCTCTATCAAGGATGCCAATCTGCCATGCCTCGCTCTTGAAGTTCACGCCCGGCACCATGCCAACTACCGGCGCAATCAAATCGACCACACCTCCAGTCGTGCACACAAAACATTCAACCGTAAACTCCGTCTTATTGAGCACTTCCACATCTTCAATGCGAACCATGCCGCCTTTCAGGGCAGTCGTAGTCCCCTGAGTCCGGAATCCTATGGAGGACCTGTTCGTATGGACCGTCTCGGTGAGAGGATCGTATATGAGGTCGTTCAACACCGAATATGCGGCCTCACAGTATCTCGGCATGAATTCCGCATCGGTCCCGGGCGTGATACCTTCATTGATCGAGTACGGCTTACCGCTGCCGTAATCGGACGAAACAGCGTTTACGAGAGTATCATTTGGCTGAGACGTCTCGCCGGGCGCACGCTCATCGAAGTGGTGCCACAGCAGAACGTCAGCCGACACTGCTGAAGCAACAGACGCAAAAACTGCAGAAATGATTTTTTTTTTCATGACTATCCTCTCCTTTTCTAAGACTATGTTTACGAGAACGACTTTATGGACATATCCACCAGGTCAAGCGCCTTCATCCAGAATGCGCGTTCCTTTTCAAGGGTGAATGCCCATGGAGCCATCATGAAACCTTTCAGGTTTCCGGAAAGGTTCTTGCGGCAATACTCAACGGTCATCGGCCAGTTTACGAGGTTCTCCGGTGTATCGTAATAGTTGGGCAGCCAGTTCGTGGCGCATGGGATATCCTCATACCCCAACTTGTCCAAGGCCTTGTATGCATGAAGGCGCACCTTTTCATAATGCCGCTCAAACGGGCCTTCTTCCCTGAACGTACGCCCATAGTACCAGTTGGAGAGCATTACGCTCTTCGGCACGCGTTTCGCAAACTCCTCGGGATGCCGCCAGAACGAGTCAGCCCATATCCAGGGACGAGTCCCCATAGAAGCCGTCAATCCAAGGAACCACTCCAGATCATGCCACCAGAGCGAACCTTGGCGGGCAACGGCATAGAGTCGCTTCGGCTGTTCGCCGATCGCCTCTTCATCATAGCCGAGGTGAAAGAAGCGAGTCTTCCCGAAAATCTGCGTTACATCGCGTATGAGATCCTCGCACACCTTGTAGTACGTCGGTGTGGATAGCATACGCGAATACTCTCCGAGCCATATGTCGTGGGTGGACGAAAAATTCAGCTTTGGAATAGGCTCAAGCCCCATCTTCCTTAGGCGCACCACTTCATCGTGCAGCTTGTCAGGCGACCAGCTTCCCGTTATCGCCAGTTCAGGATGGCTTGGATACACGAGCGACTCGCCAATATCCAATATGACCATGTTCATGCCGATTTCACGCATGCGCTCCGTGATGGTATGGTACACACCTTCATCGAATTGCAAATCGCAATGAAGATCCTCCGGTCTGTCGCCCCACATACGCGTTCCCACATGTATGAGCGCCGACCAGATAAACGAGCTGTCTTTTCCCATCATTCCGCTCCTGTTATGGCTGATAGCGGAATTATACCACACTTTTTTCAATTCACAGAAAAACCAATATGATAATTGCACTTGGATTGCCGCAGGATATACGAATATATTTTCCCGCTTACCCACAATCTAGCAGAACTACTTTCGTTGACTGCGGCGTTTTGTATGTCCACAAATCCACACAGATCGTCACAGATTGATTTGTGACAATAAGTGCAGATTTGTGGACTGACCATTAGCGCGATACGTGCCCAATGGTAGGGCGGTCACCCCGTGACCGCCGCATGCCGCCGTGATTGACCACAAGGGGAATCGAAAAGGGAGTACAGGGGAATCCTCATTGGAGTACAGGGAAACCTTCGAGGGCGTACAGGAGAATCCGCTACCCCATACAGGGAAATTTCCCTGAGTCCAGGTCTGCTACTTGACCTTTGTCTCAACGCTTACCGGGTTCGACTGAGCGGCGGCGCTCGTGTCGCTCCCGGCGTTGTCGGCGGTCTGGTGGAACTGCGCTATGACGGCGATGCCGGGAGTGGTGTTTTTCTTGTTGGCCAAAAATGAATACAGGCGTAGAATTGCCGACTAATTGCTGCAAACTCCCGAACAAAACATCCATAAACTCCCGAACAAAACATCCACAAACTCCCGAAACATATTGTATAGATGACCTGTATTTGATAAAATCACGCCATGAAAAAATACAGAAAAAGAGTCGTTGACGATTTACTGGCACGCAAGCTGCTCGGCATGGGGGCGGTTTTGGTACAGGGAGCAAAATGGTGCGGAAAAACCACGACTTGCGAAGAATTTGCTAAAAGCGCCCTTTATATGGCAGATCCTGACACAAAAGAATCAAATCTGCAGATGGCCGATATAGACATAAAGGCACTTTTGAAAGGTGAAAAGCCTCGATTAATAGATGAATGGCAAATCGCTCCAAAATTCTGGGACGCTGTCAGATATCATGTCGACCATTCAGATGGTTTTGGACACTTCATTCTGACTGGAAGTGCGGTGCCTCCAGACACGAAGGAAATAGCACACAGCGGCACGGGACGGATTGCTAGAGTAACCATGCGCCCCATGAGTCTTTGGGAAAGTGGAGAATCAAATGGTTCCGTATCGCTTGGTGGACTTCTTACCGGAAAAGAGTTTACATCAGTCGAATCTCCTGATCATCGGCTCGAAGATGTTGCCTTTATGGTCTGTCGTGGCGGATGGCCGCAAGCCGTCCAACAGACCGGGGAAATTGCATTGGACAGGGCGAACGACTACTATGAAGCAGTTGTTGAATCCGATGTGTCACGCGTCGATGGCGTATCCCGTGCTCCATCGCGAGTGCATCGGCTTATGCGAAGCTATGCAAGACTGCAAGGAACTCAATCAAATCTATCCGTAATCAAGAAAGACATGCAGACCAATGACCGCTCCACGCTGAATGAGGATACGGTTGCGTCTTATCTTGAGGCTCTGAAAAAGATATTTGTCGTGGAGGATATGGAAGCTTGGTGCCCGAATCTTCGGTCGAAGGCGCAAATCCGCACTACCGACACGCGTTACTTCACCGATCCGTCGATTGCCATTGCGGCACTTGGCATTGGCCCTGGAAGCCTAATGAGTGACCTGAATACATTTGGCTATCTCTTTGAGTGCCTTGCAATACGTGACCTTCGTGTATATGCATCGGCTCATGCGGGCACAGTCAGTCATTACCGTGACGCGGATGGACTTGAATGTGATGCCGTCGTACATTTGCGTGATGGGACATCCGGTTTGATTGAGGTGAAGCTTGGTGGCGACAGACTGGTGGAGGAAGGTGCAGCCTCCCTGAACAAACTTGCCAATAAACTTGATATAACCAAGACGTCAAAACCGATGTTCAAGATGGTGCTCACCGCCATAGGCAAGTTTGCATATCACCGCCGTGAAGACGATGTGATTGTCTGCCCTCTCGGATGCCTTAAGCCATAACATCATAGCTGAATATCCGAGATTCAAAGATCAATTCGGGTTTCGGGTTTTGCAACTGGGAACCAGGAACCCGAAACTCAGAACCATCACTTCATACACTTCATACAGCCATATCTCTCAAAACCGTCGCCTATCCATTGAAGATTTTCATTGCAGCAAACAGGGACTGTCCCCACAAGCTCCAATCAAAGACTCCATCAGGTTCCATGACCGATTTCTGATCATTGACCAAACGACGCTGATTCATGTTGGCGCATCATTGAACTATCTCGGCAAGAGGTGTTTTGCATTTTCCTCACTTGATAAATCCAACATCCCCGACATTTTCGCCAAGATCTGATCAGTTGGTAATGAGAGATGAGTAATGAGTGATGGGTAACTACACTTAAAACTCCTCCACTCACCCAATCCAAACTCACCCACTTCTCCACTTTAATGTTGACCAACAAACCACCATTGACGCCAGAGACCATCACATGCTATAATGCTTTTCATTTCCAAGGAGGATTCTGTCATGCCAACAATAATGAGCATAAAAGAGGCAAAGGCCAACTTCTCAGGGATGCTTTCCGAAGTTGAGTCCGGGGTCGTCTCTTTCACAATCATGCGATACGGGCGCCCCATTGCACGAGTCGTTCCAATCGAGCGAACCCGCAAGATACGTCCGCTCACTGGATATGGCACAAAGATTGTCGTCAAAGGCGACCTTTTCTCCGATGACTCCACGCTGTGGGAGAACGCTTGATGCGGTATCTGCTTGACACTTGCGCAATGATTTGGCTTGGCATGGGCGGTGGCGACTTGAGCTTGGACGCACGGCGGCGCATTTCCATGGCATCCGCGCTTCATTACTCGCCCATATCGGTCTGGGAGATTGCGCGTCTCATAAAAGAGGACAAAGTATTCATCCCAAACAGCGCAACAGACTTTGTTGCAGATCTCAAGGAGCAGTACGGGCTTGATGCAATTCCACTGACGGACGACATCATGATTCGCGCCGCCCAGTTGCCGGATGTCCACAAAGATCCCGCCGACAGAATCATCATTGCGACTTCGCTTGCCCATGATCTTACAATAGTGACAGGCGACAGCAAATTCTCTCAATACGGAGTTAGAACCATTTGCTAAATATCGGGGCGAATGGAAGTGGCTACTTGCCGATATTCACTGAATAGGACAACTCCCCCACTCACCAACTCATCCACTTTAACATCCTCCAACTCCAACTAAAGCATCCTCTTC
>JAFXEA010000052.1 GCA_017521065.1 Kiritimatiellia bacterium
AGCCCTCCGGCACAACATAACGCACAACCTTATCCCCTCCCGCCTTTGGAACGGCGGAAACCTCATAATCCATCACACGCGCGGAGGCGATGGCTCTTGCCGCCGGAAACGTGATTTCATACACAT
The DNA here is from genome assembly GCA_017521065.1 of Kiritimatiellia bacterium. Classification (GTDB taxonomy): domain Bacteria; phylum Verrucomicrobiota; class Kiritimatiellia; order RFP12; family UBA1067; genus UBA1731. The sequence continues at coordinate 127 of JAFXEA010000052.1, forward strand.
CCTTTTCAACGGAAGGAATCTTATTCTTGCCTTTGCTGTATCCACGGCTCTTGCCGCGAGTCTTCTTGACTGAAAGCTTCGCCCCTGACGCGAACTCCGGAACACCGGTTTTCTTCGCATGTTCCGCGAAGGCAAAGGGTTTGGACTCAGCAGCAGGAAGCGGGAGTACCCAATCCTCGCCAAGGGAAGTGTTGTAAACGAATTCACGGCGAGCGAACACGATGCGGTCGTCATACACGCTCACAAGCATCCCCTGACGGCCATCTGACGTGGAGAACTTCTTCATGACCTTGTAAGGGTCATATTTTTCGCGTAGTCCTGCACCGGCATTCTCAAACCCTTGCGGCATGGCCTGTGCAGTGAAGGCCGTGTAGCGAAGCGAACTTGTGCCGAGCGACGTGAAAGCGCCCTGCCAGATGGAGCGTTCATCCGTGAGGGAATAGTGGGAATGGCCCGAAAACGCCACGGCGTTCGAATACACCGAAAGGTTCTTGGTGGCGGAACCAGCATCGCGTCCCCACGCCCAGGGACCGTAGCAAGTGTCTTTCGGATGCGGGTGCTGGAAATAGAAGAACGGAAGCGACGGATCGATCTTACCCTTCTGGGCGGCGAAGAAGTCGTCCAGCCCCTGTATTCCGACCTCATCCTTGCCTCTACACCAACCGTTCGACCACTGCGCTCCGATAAAGGTGTATCCCTTGACATCCTTGCGGTACACATGCTCCCACGGCTCGTGGAATATGCGCTCCCAATGCTCCTTGGGCTTACCTATCAGGACACGGTCGGCAAACTTGCTCTCGTCATTGTACTTGCCGATCACAAACGATTTGTAGTGATTTCCGCCCCAGTCATGGTTTCCGTACACCACGATGCGCTCCACGCGACGTCCATCCGGAGCGCGGTCGTTGGGGAACACCTTGAACCAGGTGGCGGCGAACGCCTCCATCTCCTCGACAATGCCACGGTCTGCTATGTCGCCTACTACAGCCACAGCGTCCACGCCCTGATCGCGGTACCACATGAGCGTATGCTCGAGAGTCGCCGTATCGTAACCGGACGTGAAACCAGGCCCCTTCGGATTCACCCGGATATGTACATCGCTTATCACACCGAACTTGAGTTTCGGCGTACCTCCGGAAAACGTTCCCGGCAATGCGCCGAACACCCGGCTGCCGCCGAACGCACCCCAGGACGCAAGTCCGCCAATGAACCACCTTCTTGAAACATTTATCGCCATGCTTTTTCCTTTCTCTTTTGGTTATCTGTCAAAGCTCACTTCTTCCAATATTCAAGCTTGAATACGGCCGTCTCGCGCCAACGCAAATAGATATCAACGTAATCAGGTGTCTCCGCATATATTTTGCGTCCACCTAAAGGTCTCATCCTCTTCACTCCTTCCGGCTTGAACACTCGCTTCATGCCTCCACCAGACGACGCACCAAGCATAGCAAGTGACGCCCCAGTAACAAAGCAATCGTCCGTCTCAATGCAAGGACGGATCCCCGCTTCACGGGCAATGTTCCTGAAGAGATCCGGGCGCGCGGCGCCTGCTGCACCGATTACAATCTCAGTTCCGCCAAACCCATTCCGGCGAACAGCCGCCGCGCATACCGACGTGCCGGCGTAATTCGCAAGCGGAGTCCAGCCGTCCGACGGAGAGAATTCGTATGAAAGGCCGAAAACAAGCGAACGGCGGCGGGAATCACCATGCCAGAAACCATTCACCCCATTCACAAGCCGATCAGAACCGCAGGTCGCCGCCGGACGTTCTTCATACGTACGCTTCACCAGAATGCCGAGCGCCGATGATATAGATGAGTCCGTATCGCCGGAAAGGGCTCCCGGCGTTCCCATCCACACAAGCACGCGCCCGTCTCTTGCAAAACGTTCACGCACTTTACGGATCGCGTCAGCCTTCATGGTGGAAGCATCCGCCATCACCACAACCTTCGGAGCTTCTTTCGCAAATCCGTCCGAAAGCACATCTTCGACAAGGTAGTTGTCGAACCGCACACCGGTCTGCCATACGGAATCCACCGCCGGCCAACAGTAGTTGTTCGGCTTTTCCACGACCTTGCGGTTTCTTGAACAGTAGTCTGTCGTGCGATCGTCAAAGAACATCGCGAAACGATCGCTTCCCAGCGGACGGCCCTCTGCCTCGGCGGCGATAGATGCAGCCTGCTTGATGCAACGCATGGCTTCAGGAGTATCGTAGAATATGCGGTTCAGCGGATACTGATGCCATCCGCCGCCCCATGCCATCGCACACCCTGTGGCAAAATCAAGAAAGTCCGAGAAAGTCTTGTAATCGTGGCGCTCCTGCCACTGGCGCAGAGGGTAAAGCCCGTAAGTCAGATTGGCCTGCGCAGGATTGCGGATGTCGAGTTCCGTCACCATCCACTTTCCATGCAGACGCATCGAACCGTTGTACGCGAAAAGACCGAGCGGTGCAACCATGTCGTTTCTGCGGATGGTGTAGCCCGGAAGCCAGATTGTGAAATCGAATCCTTTGTCCGTGATTGTGTTCCACATCGCATGACGCCCACGCCCCTCGTTTCCGGAGAGGGTAAGGGCCCCATTGTATCCACCGACAAGAAAACGGGGCGCACCGCGCTTGACTGCGCTGCGCATCGCCGAATTGTTGAGCCAGCAGGATATGGAACAGAATCGGCGAAAATCGCTCTCGCGGCATCTTCCGGACTCGCTCGTGAACTGGCGCGGCGGATTGATTTCCACATCTGTAGGTATTTTCACCTCGGATATGCGGACTCCGGGAGTACGCCATGCCGCCGCCAATCCCGCATCATCCCGGTACTCCTCTTTAAGCCATTTGCGGAATGCGCGTTCGGCAAGAGGCGAATTCCACGGATCGCGCTGGAGACGGAACTGGCAGTCGTCACCTCCCGTTACATATACCCCGATGACGGCCTTTGCCGCCAAGGTTTTTTCAAAACGGCGGAAAATCTCCTCGAGAGCCGCCCCCATATCCTTGAGATACTTCTCGGAGAAGAGGCTCGGCACCCAATGCTCGCCTGGTGTCTTCGGATATTCCGTTGTGTACTTGTCGGTAAATGCCGTTCCTGCAAAAACGCGGTAGCGCCCTTCGAAATCACATTCGAGTTCGCCCTTGTTCTGCATCTTCCAGAAATGCGGAGCGCTCACTTTGCAGACGAGAATCACATAGGCGTCGAGATTCTCCCGCAATATCTTGTAGATCATCCGCTCCATCAGATCAATGTCGAACGTGCCGTCTTCACGCCATATCTGCGGCTGTGGATCTGCATAGGTATGTTCTCCCGCGACGATATTCACATTGAAGATGCGATAACCCGCCTTCTTGAACTCCTGCACGCCGCGCTTGTTCCCGCGATTGGCGGATTCATCCGTGCGCTGGCAGTGGCGTGTGGCGGGGAGGATATGTTCACCGTTGACATACAGATCTGTACGGTCACCATTCACCCTCAGTTCAGGAACGGCTTTTGGACGGGCTTTCAATTTCTCCCTTATCTGTTCGTCTGTGACACCGGTGGAGGGATAATCTATCTGCCTTGCACGATATGGTTGATTGAACCACGGACCGGCGCCGCCGCCATAGTCGTTTACATACTGGAAGGTAATGTTCTCAACCCGCACCCTGAACGGATTGCCGCAGCATGCGACGCCAAGCCTCATCTGCACCGCATTCGTCGGCACCTGCACATAGTTGTAGTAGTCGATGCGCTCGCCCTGACCTGCTACGCTGTCCGCCTCGAACATCGGATAGATGGCCGGACGGATATTCGTCGCGTCAAATCCGAAATTGCGGACACATCTCCCCTGCGCATCTTCAAAGCGCATCTGCGGAAGGAAATAGCAACCGAATCCCCATTCAAGTTTGCGCCAGGCGTAGTCGAGCCGCATATACGCACCCGACTTCACCTTTGTGACGTTGGTGGACCAGGCATATTCCTTCTTCCAGTTCGCACCATCATATGCGAACACCGGAGTCTCGGCAAAAATGTGCTTGGTCCCGACTGGATCGAACTGCGGTCTTATATCCACATACAGTTCGGGATGCCTTCGCGTCTGTGCACCAAGCACAGCAGGGATAAGCAGTCCAAGCAATATGAACAGTTTCATAATATCACCTTATCACGATGGTCATGCCGAGCTTTACAAGCGAAAGCCCTTCGGCTGAAGCCTTAACCTTCAATTTTGATGTAGTCTCACCGTCGACAGTGACGTTCCATCCGGCTATATTCGACCAACCTTCCGAAGCAGAAAGATCAAACCCGCTAAAACCGGATTCGCCGTTCCAATTCCGCACATCCACACTTCCCGTTTTCGGCAGAACGAATCCTTCCAGCCGACCGTTGCCCATCGCATCAACGGCGAGCACGATCCCGGACGGAAGCGAAACCGGATCTCCATCAACCACCAGCGACGCACCGGAGGCAACGGACAGAGACTTGATATTGCCGAGAGTGGTGTATGACTGTTGCGGCTTGCCGGAAATCTCTTCTCCGCCGGAATGCGCCGTATCGCCGCTTCCGGCGCTGCATTCTTTGTTGGCAAACCGCCAGTTATATCTTCCGCCAACCTCCCTGAAAGTATCATGAACAGAAAGCCTGTCCCAGTTCAATCCGTCCACACTGCCGTCAAGCGTATAGAACATGGGCACGCGATTATAGGTCGTAAGCAAACTGTTCAGCGTATAGGACCAATCCCATGATGCGATCTCTCGCGCCCCTTTAGGCATACGGACCACCACAGGAAGCCAGGTCTCAGGCATGGAAAGGCGCGGCCTGTATCCACCTGTAAATTTTCCCGGAGAATTAGAAAGTCCGACAAGCCAACCAGGATCGGTTCTGGCATCGTCAAACAGGTTGTAAAGTTCACGAGGAACACCTGCACTGTCGGTATTCATGGAATAGCCGTAGCAGGTGTCGAGCGCAGCCTCGCCGCAGGCTATCGCATGAACGTTCGAATTCATGGTTAGGCCTATATTCTGCCTGAATCCATCAGCATCGAAAAAGGCAAGCTCCTGCGCGGTGACAACGCTCTCATTTCCGTTTGTGGCGGTCGACGCATTGGCCATGATTGTCCACCGGAACCATGTGTATCTGTCAGCGGGGCGCACCAGAAGCGTTCCTTCCTTCACATTCAGTGCGCCAGAGAAGGAAAGGTCGCGTCCTATCGCCCAAGTGCCGGAACCGCGCTTCTCCACCGATACCGTTCCGACTCCATCAGAGATGTCGCTCATCACATTATGCGTAACGCTTGTACCGTCAAGCACAAGAGTGTGATTGCCGGCAGCAGCCCCCTTCACGCCGCTCATCCCGATCCACCTGCCGTTCGCACGAACAGTTCCGCGCCCATTGAGTACGACACCGCGTTCGCACGCGCATGCCGCCGACACCGGGCGAACGTTCGTACCCACATATTCAAGCACCGCATCCTTCACACCGCCGCTTCCCACGGCAAATGCATAGTTCTCTGCGGAGGAATCGCCTCCAGTTGCGCATTCAAGTAAATTGAGAGCCGTACCTACGGAACACGCCGTTCCCGTTTCGGCAAGCGAATCAAAGCGCAGGACGCCTTCCTCAACAGCGATTGATCCACCAAATGTGCGGTTCGCCTTGTTGTCGACATTATCGGCGAAGCGCCAAATGCCCGACCCCTTCTTCGTTATGTGGATATCATAGCTTTTATCTCCAACCGCATAGGTGTTGAACGTCCCCGAAATCACACATTCGCTCGTGTTCGACCCTGTAAGCACAAGGCTATGATTCACATGATATTTATCATCGGATGTATTCCGCTGCTGACACAGAGTGCCAGCCCACACGAGTCCGCCATAAGCGCCGCCGTCGAGATAGGCAGGGCCGGTCGTTGTGGAGAATATCTTCAAAGTCTTGTCCGTGACCTCGCCCTTTCCGAGATAGAGAATCGCAGCCGCATTGTCGCGAGTGCAGATGGTCTCACTTGCCCCACAGGATGAAGGCTGACCCTTCTTGCCGATCTTCGCAAGCCCTACAACACCCTGCGTACGCTGCATAGGATCGGCAACAGACGTCTTGGTATGAAGATCCATATGCTGAAAATCCTTCGTCATCGTAGAGGATGTTCCCGTGAGCATGATGCGTCCATTCGAATACCAGCCCAACGGAGCGGAGATTGTGCCGGCGAACTCGCCTTCAGTTCCGCAATATACAAGCAGCCTGCCATCGGAGCAAAGGTTGGTTATAAGACCGCTGCCCGTAAGTTCACGCACGTAGGTACGCACGCTCGTACCGCCTTCGGTTACGAGCATCGCCTCTGCCGCGATGTCGAACTTGCCGTAATATCCGCGATAATCGTTATGCGTAACATTCTGCGGAAGTATCACCGCTCCTTTTTCGATGATGTAATTTACGTAATTATCCCGGCCATTGTTGTTATTGTTGTTGCGGTAGTTGGCAGAGGAATTGAGCTGGAGTCCGCCCTCGCCCTTTTTCAGAATGTAGCCGATGTTATGGGTTTTCCACGCATCATTGTTGATGGCGCTGTTTACGACCGATGTCACTCCTGCCGGAACATCGAACACAAGTTTGCTCGTATCGGATTCAGGGCGTATGCGCTTCACGTTAGCGAACACGGTAAACGATTCCGAATCGGCCACGTCAATATTCACCGTAGTGTTCGTCGGTATCCAGACTTCGTCACTTGAGCCAGGCAGGCTTCCGCCGGCAACCCCATTCTTGTAGCTTAACGGATCGTTCCATCTGCCGTCAGCCCCGCCGTTCCACGTAAATTCAGCGCCATGCGACAGAACAGGCAACATTGCGCAAATCACAGCGAAAAGCGACGAAGCATTCGCCACTTTATGAATTCCACATTCCATGCATCAACTCCTTTCGGGGTGGGCTCAGTAGCCGCAGTTGAGAATCTCTTTCTCAAGGCCAAACGTGGCGGCGATGAGCGCCGTGCGGATCCACATGCCGTTGCGCATCTGCCGCCAATACATCGCGCGAGGGTCTCGGTCGCAGCAGGTGGCGATCTCGTCGCGGCGCGGAAGCGGGTGCATAATGATTCCGTCAGGACCAAGACACGCAAGCTCTTCAGCTCCGAACTTGAAGCGCGACGTATCGATCTTCGCAGACTCGCCCTTTGCGCTGTCCCATTCATCCTGTATGCGGGTCATGTAGATAGCATCAGAAACTTTGGTTGCTGCACGAAGATCGTCGGTTATCTCAAAAGTCACGCCCTTCTCAGCAAGAATCGCCGTCACGTCCTCCGGGACCTGAAGCTCCTTGGGCGCGACGAATATCTGCTTGACGTCCTTGAAGTTCGTGAGAAGATAGCTGAGAGAGCGGACCGTACGGCCACGCAAAAGATCGCCACAGAAAGTGACGGTGCGGCCGTCAAGACCGCCCTTCGTCTCGAACGATCGCACAAGCGTATAGATATCAAGAAGCGCCTGGGTGGGATGCTGATCCTTCCCGGATCCGGCGTTGAGGATCGGAATCGGACGGTCGCTGTTCGAAAGCTCCCAAGCCATCTTCTCGGCAAGCCC
>JAFXEA010000569.1 GCA_017521065.1 Kiritimatiellia bacterium
CAGACTGCTATTTTCCCGGGCGGCGAGCACGGCGGCCTTGAGCTCCATCGTGTCGCTCATCGTTTCGACGAGCACGAGATCGGCTCCCGCGGCGGCGCCGCGCCTGACCGTTTCGGCGAACGCGTCGTAAGCGCGGTCGAAACCGAGATCGCCCGACGGCTTCAAAAGCCGGCCGGTGGGGCCCAGGTCGAGCGCAACCAGTCCTTCGGGGCTGACGGCCTCGCGCGCGAGTTCAACCGCCGCCGTCACGACCTCCGCCACGGAAAACCGCCCGTGGTATTTAAGCGCGTTGGCGCCGAATGTGTTGGCGGCGACGATATCCGCTCCGGCGAGCGCGTACCGGCGATGGATGTCCAGCACTTTCTCGGGACGGACGATATTCCAGTCTTCCGGAACGTCTCCGGCTTTGAGTCCGCAGGATTGCAGCATGGTGCCGAGCGCACCGTCGAGAAACGTGAATTTCATTTTACCACCTCGCAGACGGCCGTGACGCTTTTTGTCGGCAAAAGAGTCATGGAATCCGTAAATGAAACGCCGATGCGCCTGGGGGCGTCGAGCCGTTCGATGATTTCGCGGTTCAGCTGAAGCCCCATTTCACCGTAGCCGGGCGAACGGCGCATCTTCAGATTTTCGCCCTCCGCCAGCGTCGCGCGGATATCCCTTTCAATGCCGTCCATCGTCTTTTCGACCGCCGCCGTTCCGATCGCCTGGGCGATTAGCGCGTCGGCCGCGCCGGTCGCGGCGAGCCGACGCTGCCAGCGGTCGAAGGCGCCGCCGACGGTGCCGCAAAGCAGGAATCTGACTCCGTCGCGGAGAAAAACGCCGCGCGGCTCAAGCGGAGCTTCGGCGATGAGCGCGAGCGTACGCCGCTTGAGTTCATCGCCGATCTCCCCGCCGCAGCCGAGATAAACGGCCACCTCTTCGAATGAAAGCTCCATCTCAGCCGTTCAGAATGCCTTTCAGGTTCGCCATGATCCGTCTGGCGACGTCGGGCTTGTTCATCGTGTATACGTGGACGGCTTTGACGCCGTCGGCGAAAAGGTCGACGATCTGCTCGGTCGCATAGGCGACGCCCGCCGAAAGCATGGCGGCCGGGTCGTCACCGAAACGGTCGACGATGGCGCGGAAGCGCGGCGGCAGCACCGTGCCGGAGAGTCTGCAGATGCGCGAAATCTGCCTGCCGTTGGTGACCGGCATGATGCCGGCGATGACCGGGATCGTTATTCCGGCATTGCGCAGACGGGCGAGATAGCGGAAGTAGACGTTGTTGTCGAAAAACATCTGGGTGGTAAGAAAATCAAGCCCCGCGTCGACTTTGGCCTTCAGATATCCGATGTCGGATTCAATATGCTCGCATTCAGGATGGCATTCGGGATAGCAGGCGCCGCCGAGGCAGAAGCTGGACGGCCGCAGTGAGCGGACGAGATCGGCGGCATGGGCGAAGTCGCGTCCGCCGGCGCCGCCGTCAGGAGCGTCGCCGCGCAGACAGAGGACGTTTTCGATTCCGGCCCTGCGCAGCGCCTGGATTTCCGCGGCGATCTTCTCTCTAGTCGAGCCGAGGCAGGTCAAATGCGCGAGCGCCGGGACTCCGCAGGCATTCTGCACATGCTCCGCGAGCGCGACGGTGTTGGCGTTCGCGCCGCCGCCGGCGCCGTAGGTGACCGAAATGAACGACGGTTTTTCCCCGGCGAGTTCCTTAACCGCGTCCAGGACCGGCTCCATCGGCGCGTCGCGCCTGGGCGGAAAGACTTCGAACGAAACCGAGTATCCGTCGCCTGAAAGGATATCCTTTATTCTCATAGCTCCGTAATTAAACTACTTTCAACGCGGCGCGTCAACGGCGACGCTCAGATTTTTGGAACAACTGGGGAGAGACCCCGAAAAGAATTATAATTTCGCGCATTTACCGATTGATTTTGTCAAATAGCACAATTCAGGTAGTATATAAGATTTCGTCCGCACCATAATCTTGAGAATCAGTCCAAACCATATTCTCATTAATCCGCCGTCCCCTCAGAACCGTGAGAATCATTCCGAAGAGAATTCTCATTTCCCGAATGACACAAGACCATAGTTTGCGAACTGTATCCAAGAGAGGCGTTACCACCGCATTTATAAATCCGGTGGCAGGGAATTTCGAGGAACCTTCATAGGAAGCTGTCGAAAAGTTCGCCTGAAATACAGGGGGCAACAACTGAAATGATTCAACCGCCTTTATTCCTATAAGATTCCTAACCTTCGCCCAAGCTTCAGTCAGAATCAGGACTATCTAAGATACTGAAAATAGTTTGATCATTGGCTTATGTTTGCCGATTTTGAGAGCCATTCCTGTTTTCAACAGTATCCATCTCGGCGATAGGCCTTAAAAGCATTAAGCCCCTACGCCCCAAATATCATCCCTCAAAATCCCCCACATTCACACTGTTTGACATGTCCATAGTTTATAAACAATGAACATTGTTTATGGTATAATAATGTGCCAAAGGAGTAACAATGTCATGGAGATATGGAAGATTTGCCGTGCCCTCAATAATCCGATACGACTTAAGCTTTTGCGTGAAATAATGACTTCGCCAAAGCATGCGCAGAACGTCGTACCGGCTGGCGAACGCATCGGTTGCAAGAAGTCCATCACAAGCCAATATCTCAAGAAGCTTGCAGAAGCGGGGCTGCTATCTGTGAAACGGTCAGGACGCTACGCCTTTTGTTCATCCTCAAATCTGCGGCGATCCCCTGTCGCCCGGCTTCAGCTTGCGCTTTCCGAGTTTTTTGCAGAGACACACCCCACTTCAGATGATGATGCCGTCTCAGCAGCAATCAATGCCCTTTCACATCATGGTCGCGTCAATATACTTCAAATCATTGCCGGACAAGACGGAATCAATTTCTCCAATCTCGCCAAATCAACTGATTACCCGTTTGCCACCCTTCGCAGACAACTAGGAGTTTTAATCGAGGCTGGCATAATAGCGACAGGTGAAGATGCAAACGGTGTTCGTACATATTCACTATCCTCGCACCTCTCGCAGCTTCCTTTTGTCCTCGTGTCTCTCGCACTCGACCACCGCCTTACCCCAAATGGTTAATGGATAGCAGTTAACGTCTGCCCAAAATTCAAATTCTCCCTTCAATTTCCTGAATTAGATTGTTCGCCCACTCAACTTGCTTAGTCTACAGTTGGAACACATAGGAACACACAGGGTCAGCCCCTAAAAGAGTTTGATTATTGACCTATGTTTGCCGATTTTGAGGGCTAGTGGAGTACTCAAAACTTGAAACCAGAAGCCATCAACGCAAGCCTCCAATTCAAACTCGAAACTCCAACTAAATTCACACCAACACTTTCAACAGGTCGAGTGCGGAGATTTTGATTGGCATTCCGATGAATTCTGTCGGAACCAAACTGCTGGCAGGCGCGTCTATTGCAACCTGAAATGCATATGGAACGGCAAGAGTTTTCTGGAATTCAGCCAAGGCTGGACTCAACCCATCCTTTGCGGATGTTTTGCATTCAACAAGCATGAAAGGAGTTTTGTCCTTCGAGATGAGAAAATCAACTTCTTTTTGCTGCTTGGTGCGAAGATAATGGAGTGCAAAGTCGCCAAGTCCCGAATCCGTCCACCAATGTACGGCCTTGAGGAGATGAGAAGCGATGAAATTCTCATTCCTTGCCCCTTCATCAAGCACAAGACTCCAGTCCCAGAGATACGCTTTGGGTTGCTTGCGTATGGAGTTTGCGACATTTGCGAACCACGGCGTCACCGTATAGCAATAATACACCGACTCCAGCACCCCAATCCATGCTTTGACGGTATCGGGCGTTACAGCAAGATCTGTCGCCAAAGATGCATAATTAACGCCTCCACCGACACGGGCGGCAAGCAGTTCGGCAAGAGCCCGCAAACCACGCAAATCCTGAACACGGCTCATATCTCGGATATCTTCTTCAAAAAGCTTTTCAAGCCGCATACGCTTCCATTGATTGCAAAAACGGTCATTGCCCTTGAGAAACGGCTCCGGATAACCGCCAAAACGCATGAGCGCGTTCATGTCATCCTCCGATACATGCTGCGGATTCTGAAAAATGGCGTCCAGATTAGCATCCGCCCCTCCAAGCTCGCCCATGCTCAACGGATGAACTCGATAGGGGAAATAGCGCCCCATCATACTGTCGCCCCCTCGTTTATAAACATCTAGTCTAGCACTTCCAGTAACAAGCACCTTAATCTTTCTGTTGTCAGCATAGACATCGAAAAAACCCTTAAGAAAATTTTTCCATTTAGGGAACTTGTGCAATTCATCAAAAAGAATACCTTTTTGCGCCTTGACCGGATCTGACAAATCTGCAATCGTCGCAATCCTGTCGGCACCTCCAGCTATTGCAAGGGCATCTGCCGTTTTATCATAGTTGAAACAAGCAGCCCCCGGCAACACATTTGCTGCAAGAGTCGTTTTTCCAACCTGACGAGGTCCCGACAAGAATACCATTTGTCTATTGTTGACAAAATGATCAACTATCAAACTCTCATATATTCGCTTCATGCGGGCAATTATACCATATTGAACTTCCATTCTCAATTACCAAAAACGACCCTACTCGTTTTTGGTAATTACTAAAACAGATTGGCCTCGTTTTTGGTCGCTGCCATAGGCAGGATAGAATCTTTTTATAGATATTGCAATGAAATGTTTGAGGATCAAGAACTGAAAGAGTTTGATCATTGGCTTATGTTTGCCGATTTTGAGAGCCATTCCTGTTTTCAATACCATCCAACATCATTCTTCGTAGAAAAAGATGCAACACATCTTCGACAGCAACGCGGACAGGGTAGAAATCTGATGGCTCTATTTCGGAATTTTTGTTTAACTCGCCTGCGGCACCCGCCGCTGGCGAAATCTGGGTACAAAAAAAGCGCGTCGTTTCCGACGCGCCTGAGGCTTGGTTTTGGGGTTGTTGTTTCATGGATTTCTCCTTGGTTTTTTATTAGAAAACCCTGCCGACACTCGCCGGACAGGGCATAACGAAAATTGAGAAAACTACTGTTGAATTTGGTATAATATGCGACATTGAACGGAGTTGAATATGAATGATTTGACCGTTTCCGATACTGTGGTTGCAGATTCCATCCGCTCGCGAATCCTTACGATCCGTGGCGTTCAGGTTATGCTTGATCGAGACCTTGCGGAACTCTACGGAGTTGAGGTGGGACAACTCAATCGTCAGGTAAAACGAAATCTTGAACGTTTTCCAGATGACTTTATGTTTCAGTTAACTCGTGAGGATTGTTCAAGATGCCAAATTGGCATCTTGAACGGAGGAAGAGGAAGCAATATCAAGTATCTCCCTTATGCGTTCACAGAAAACGGTGTTGCTATGTTGAGCAGCGTACTTCGCTCTCCTAAAGCAATCGCAACTAATATACAAATAATGCGGGCGTTCAATGCCATGCGCAAAGCGCTTGCGTCCATTGCGCCATTGCTTGCGCGTATTGAGGAGACTGACAGGCGGCAGATTGTCGATCAAGCCCGAAATGAAGAACGCTTCAAGCTGATACTGGATGCGATGCAGGACAAGGATTTTCCGCCGCAGAAGATATTTTACGATGGGCAGATATATGATGCATTCGAGCAGATGAAGAAGTTTGTGCGGATGGCGAAGAAGGAGCTGATTGTCATAGATCCGTACTTTGACGATTCG
>JAFXEA010000570.1 GCA_017521065.1 Kiritimatiellia bacterium
GATGACGTAGTCGTTGCGGGAGACATATCTTGGGCGCTGAAGCTTGAGCAAGCTCTGCCCGACTTGAAGTTTATAGATTCGCTGCCCGGAACTAAATATATCGGTATCGTCGTGAAGGTAGGCGGCAAGAGCTTTGCCGCGAAGGTCGAGGACACGGCAACGGGACGCGCATTCATGGAGAAGCTTCCGCTCTCCTTGGACATGACGGAATTGAACGGAAACGAGAAATACCGCTACGGCGTCTCCATGCCGACAGATGCGCAGTACTTCGACAAGATCGAAGCCGGCGACCTGATGCTCTACGGTTCCAACTGCCTATGAAAATGCTGGCGCATTTGAGGCACCCTACGTGCCGGAGAAATGATATACTATTGGAGCCATGTGCGCTGGCGCACCGATTCTAAAATCCAAAGGAGATTTAGTCATGTCCACGAAGAAGACAGTTAAGAAAACCAAGAACGTGCTGATCATTTCAGCGTCGTTCCGTCCGAACTCCAACTCCCACGCGCTCTGCCAGGAAGTCGCGAAGGGCGTGAAGGCTGCGGGCAACAAGGCCGAGGTCATCCGGCTCAAGGACAAGAAGATCGGGTTCTGCACCGGCTGCTACGCCTGCCAGAAACTCGGAAAGTGCGTGATTCAGGATGACGCCAACGCGATCGTCGAGAAGATCTGCAGGGCGGACGCCGTCGTGTTCGGCACGCCCGTGTACTACTTCTCGATCGCCGGCCAGCTCAAGGCGCTCTTCGACCGCTGCGTGGCGAAGTGGCCGGAGCCGAACGGCAAGCCGTACTATCTCGTCGCGACGATGGCGGAAGACATGGACTGGGATCTCGTGAAGGCACCGCTTCAAGGCTTTGTCGACTGCTTTGACGGTGCGAAGATCAAGGGCTTCCTCAAGGCCGGAGGCGTCTACGAGCCCGGTGCCGTGAAGAAGACGAAGTTCATGAAGGCGGCCTTCGATCTCGGCAGGAGGATATGAAATGAAAGTCCTGTTGGTCATACTTGGCATCGTCGTCGTTGCCGCGGTCGCAGTGGTGGCGGGATGCCGAATGCTGGCAAGTCGCTCGACGGAGGCAACGGTGGCGCTGACGGCAAAACTGCCGGGCATTCGGTTATTTAGTCTTTTGAAGTGACATTTTGTCCGCAATTCTGCTCCACGCAGGCATTGCAACCTCGTCGCCGATATGTGCAGTCCTTGGCTTGGTGAACGAGACGACAATCACGTATTCAGGCTTTTCGGCAGGATGGAAACCGACGCACGAGGCAATGTAGTTTGTGGGAGAATAGACAGTCTGACCGGCTTTGCGGTCGCGCTTGCACATCTGGACTGTCGAGGGCATCGGGGACTTGAGCATTCGCATGATGGCATCGGCGGCGGTTGGCGAGACTACTTGCACGACGTCGTTTGTCGCCGCAGTTTTGACGAGGACGGGGCGCACAAGCGTTCCGTGGTTGGCAAGCGTGGCGTATGCCTGCGCAATCTGAAGCCCCGTGGCGGCGAATCCGTAGCCCATGCCGACGCGCATGGCCGTGGTCTTGTCTGTGTCCCAGTATTCGGGCTTCGGAGTCAGAATACCGTTCTCCTCGCCGGAGATTCCCGCCGTGCCGGTCTTCAGGCCAAACCCGAACCGCAGGAGCGCGGAATGGAACTTCCCCGGCCCGACAAGACAGGCCGTCTTGCCAGCCGCGATGTTGAGATGTTTTTCGATGGCCTCGGCTATCGTCACGGAATTGGTCGTTTTGTCTCTGAATGTTTCCCCGTTGTATTCCCAAGCCCCGTCCTCCTGGTCGATCTTCGCATCCTCTGCAAGCACGCCCGAATTCAGCGCGATTGCGTATGTGAGAGGTTTCACGAGACCGCCCGGCTCGAACACTTCTTGCGCGGGACGATTTACCGCCATTGACGCATCCCACTTGTCGAGATCCCTGCGCATTGACGGATCGAACGACGGCCACGACGCCATCGCCGTGATCTCAACCGACGGCACCTTCATCACGAGCGCCAACGCGGACTCCGCGCCGTTCGTCGCGCATGCGGCGGCGAGAAAGCCCCACACGGCCTTCTGGACGTCGGGAACGATGGTCGTGCGGACATCCGCTCCCGGCGCGGGCGTGGCCCGCTTTACGCGCTCGTCCAGACGAAGGCTTGCATCGTATGCGCCGTTCGTCCCGGCAAGGGGCTTGTCGAAAGCCCACTCCAGACCGCCCGCTCCCTGCGGCGTGTCCGTGTGCGCGCCGCCGTGCATGAAGCCCACTACAGCCGTCGCCGCCTCGCCGAGCGGATATACCCGCTTCTGGACAGGCTCGCGGATTATCCCCGCGCATTTTCCCAGCCACCGCTGCCGCCTTGCGAAATACACGGATGCCGGGCTGCCGTCCTCGACCTCCGTCAGAAAGATATACCGGTTGGGCGACTTGAAAATCGTGTCCGTGTTGGCGTTCGCGTCGTGAAGTTCCTTCACTGACACGCCAAGTTCATCCGCGACACCGCACACCAGACGATAGGGGATGTTGCCGTCGGTTCTTATGTAGCCTTGAAGCAGTCGCTTTACCGGAACCCCAAGGCCGTCGGCGATTGCCGCGAGCCTCTCCTTGTCGAATGCAAGCGCAACATCCGGAACGCACGGATCGAGATAGAATCACCATTTGCGGACCGTGTAGGCGAGCGGCGAGCCGCCTGCGGCGAGAATCCGTCCGCGCTTCGCCACAAGGCCGAACTCGCCGAACTCCATGTCCGACGGCCTCGGCTCGGCGAACTTCAGATTCTCCGACTCAACAGCCAGGCACCTAAAAACAAGCATGCCAATCCCCAGTGCGGCAATGCCTATCCACGCGCAGCAGACGCCCAAAACCGTCACAACCCCGATCCCAGTCACGGTGCCACAGCCACTCTCCGGCTCATCTCTCCTTACCATCGCCGCAAGGATGCCGGTTCCGAACCACGCCATCACCGCCGCCGTGCCGCCGTATCCGGCCAATGCTGGCGACATTCCCGCTACGGGGAGAAGCCCAAGCGAATGAAGGCAACAATACGCCGCAGGCACAGTCAGCCAAAGCCCGAAGAGAAGCGCGAACATGCGCTTGGCCGCGTCGCCCGCGTCTTTCCAGAGCAATGTCAATGATGCGCCGACGACCGTGAAAATCCCCACGAGCGCAGCCGGAAACCATTTGCCGAACATCAGCGCAGAAGCCGACATCATCCCGTCGCTCTCCGGGCAGGGCAGAAGGCCGAGGCTCCTGCCGGCGTCGCCGAACCAGTGCGACGCGCCGAACGCCGCCAGAAGCTGCCGCGACATGTACGCCCTGTCCTGCATCCAGTTGTCGGGATTGAAGAACGCCGCCAGACGCTCCATGCGTCCGACATCCCCCGCGACGTGCCAGACGGTCCAGGCGGCAGCCAGGGACAGAGCCGCCCACCACATCCACGGACGCAGTCTTTTTCTGTCGCGCAGCCATGCGGCGAAGAGCGCGAACACGGGCATGAAGCACATCGCCACGTTGACGCGAAGCGTGCCGAAGGAAAGCCACTTGTGTACGCCGCGCACGGGATGGGAAAACTGCGCGGCGGCAATTGCGACCATCCATGCGGCCATCAGCCACGGCGCGGCCTTGAGAAGCCGCCGCCAGCCGACAAGCCATGCCCCGGCGAACACGGCCAGCCCCACGCCGTTCCACGCCAGCTGCCGCCAGAAGAGGCCGTGCGACTCCGGCGGATATATCCGCGACGGGCAATGCCAGCAGAACCAGCACCCCATAGCCGCCAGCAGAACGGTGGCGGCTATCAAAGACCCAATTATTACTTTCTTGTTGTTCATGTTTCGTTCCTTTCCCGCTTTATACTTTTGGGACATATCCCACAAGCGTAAAGCAACACTATTATAGCAGATTACTCATCCTCCATGAGATTCACCAATGCGACACGCGGCTGGCCTTCCGGCAATGTCGCCGTCAACTTGTCGAATCCACCCTTCGCATTACGACGATATATCGTGTAGGCATTACCCGCCTTGTCACGATAATCCTCGTAACGCAGACACGGCTTCCCGTTCACCCCCGTGATGACGTCGCCGATCTTGTATATCGCATGGTTCGTCGCCGGTGGCTCGTACGAGCAGACAAGAACACCGCTCTTGAACGGCAGCTCATCTTTCGGAAAGAATACTGCCTCCGCCACGTCCAACGCCGCCGACGGAAACTCCGAAGTGTTGCGTTTGCGCAAAACCTCAATGCAATGCTTGACATCTTCCGGCATGTTCATCGTTCTGAAGCGCAACGCCTTGCCCCAGAGTATCCCCACGTCGTCGTCATCCTTTGGCGCAAACTTCGTCCGTGCCCGTTCTTTGATCTCTCCAAGACTCTCTTGGGCATCGGCAAGCCGCTGCTTCAACTCGGCCATCTTGCGAAGTTTCGCCACCTGAGCATCGGCCTGCTCTGCGGTGGCACCCATGTCCATCAACTGCTTTTTGTAGAGCGCAAGTTCCCGTTCCGGCACAGTTTTCGTCGTCTCCATGAGAACCTTTATGTTCGCAAGCGTCCTATTCGCAGAAATCATTTTCTCGGACAGACCTTGAGTCATGTCAGCTTCCGCCATCTTCTTGCGGAATTTCTGTAAGTCCGTCGCAAGCGCGGCATTCTGCGTGCCGACGATTGTCTGAAGCTCGCCTATCTCAGCTTCCAGTTTGTTGCACAAGGCTTCACCCTTGCGTTCTATCTCCTTCTCATCTCTAAGCCACGGTTCGGAAAGCAGACCGAACTGTGTCCACCGAATCGCAATCTTCTTGAAGTCGGCGAGCGCATCTGGAGATATCTTGCAGAATATCCCCATCACGGAAACGGAAAAGATGTCGGACCGGGTATTATGCATTTGCCGCTTGCAGTTCAAAACCCGCAACCGATCATCCTTTTCGCACGGGAAGTTTGGATCGCACACACGTTCCAGGCTTGGCGCCACATCATCGGCAAGCCGGAGTTCCTGACTCAAACTCTCCAAGAACATCTGCAAACCCGCGTAGTCAATCGGCATCTTGTCCACTCGGCGAGTAAAGTCCGTGGCGGCGGCAAAAGCCGCCGAATACTGATCGCGCGCCTTCTTGAGTCTGTGTGAAAACATCGATGCCGCATCGTCAAACGCACTTTTGTTCCCAGTCAGCATGCTACGCGCTGCCGCATTGTGCAACTCGTTCTCGGCAGACATGAATTCACTGTACGCCTCGCCGACCAACATCATATTGGCGGACAGCATTTCCACGTGCTTCTTTTGTTCCTGCGTGAACGGATAGGGGAAAATCCTGTCAACGTTCAATCCAATGCCGACACCAGCAGCGACAAGAATGGCTGTAGCGATGGCTGCTGCCGCTGGCCACTTGCGCCGTTGCGGCTTCGCCCTGAAGTTTCTGCATATCCGCCGCAACACGCTGTCAAAATGCTCCTGCGAGGCCGTCACGCCCTGGTAGTCAACAAGGTCGGCGATGTCCGGCGGAAGTTCGCCCTTCTGCGGCAACTTGAAGTCTCGAAGGAACACCGGGACGATGTTCTTCTTGTGCTTCAGCGCATGGGCGATCTCCAATCTGAACCAGTCGTCATCCGGATTCTCACGGAGATTCAGTGAATCCTTGCTCATTATGACCAGCACATCCGAGCATTGCTCTATGCGCTGGTAGAGCTGAGTGTTGAACTTGCCGCCGCGCAGCGTCTCCAGGTCGAACGACACACGGTAGCGCATCTGCGTCAGCCTGTCGTACAGCAGCTGCGCCGTGTCATACCCGCCCTCCCGGCGGTATGAAATGAAGATGTCGTAGTATTGTGACTTTTTCATACAATCAACCTCCACTATTCAATTGTCCCATTCTCTTGGTGCTCCTGAAAATTTGGGCCTTCCCGATTTAACAGGCAAATCCATTTGTCCCATAGATTTTCGCTTTTGCGCTTCAAGTACAACATTCTCCTTCGCGCACAACACCCTACTCATCATTGCTGTCATTTCTTCTTGATAACGCAAAGATTGCGCTTTTTCGCGCCAAATACCAAGCGCAATTCCCAAGCATAAAACAGCCGATGCACACAATGCCAACATCGTATTAATCAAAATCCTGTGTCGTCGATTTTTACTCTTCCCTTGACATACAATCGGCAGCCCTATTTCTTGTCTGCCAAGATATCCAAGTATCTCGTGTTGATATGTATCAATGCAATAAGATTGCTGATGGCGTAAACTTGGCGGCAATTCACGTAAAGATATTCCATCGGTTAAAACGGTCAGTAAATTACCAGTTCTATACCCACTCTTCAAATCGTTGCTGAAAACCGACCATTCATAATGCACAAATGGAGACCTGATGTAGTCTATGCACGACGCGACAACAATCATGTGCGTTGCAGCGTCCAAAGCCATGTCTATCGCCTCTGCATATTGAGACATTCCAATCTTCCGCAATTCCTGATTGGCCAAGAACACAGACAACCCGTTGCGTTCGAGAAATTTCAAAACACCTTCCGCAAGGTTGTAGTCTTCGCTCTTCGCAGAGATGAATACATCATACTTCATACACTCATTACCATTTTCAATATTCATGCTCCACCTCTTTTCGTCAAATATGGTCTTTCTGCATACGGTTCGGAAAGCGCGAAATCACCGTCTGGTTCGCGCGTCATCACGGCGATGTGACAGTTCGGGAGAAGCGGAAGCGAATCAAACCGCTCCACCGTCCAATGATACCAACGGAAAAGAAAGCAGCACAGGGCTACGCTATGAGTGACGATTATGATATTCTGCGGATAGTTTGGCTTCTCGAATTGCCTGTGAAGTGCATCAAGAAATCCGCACATGCGATCATAGATGTCCGCACACGACTCGCCGTCAGGGAAGCGGTAGAAGAACGTCCCATATCTCTTGCGCGCCGCCCAGTTCAACTCATTGTCTATGATCTCAGGCATATTGCCCATTTCCTGCTCGCGAAGATATGGCTCCTGATAATCGAACGTCGGCTTACGTCCAATCCGCTCCACGATGCAGTCCTTGGTCTGTACTGTCCGCCGGTACGGCGATACATAGACGCCATATGTCTCGCTGCCAATAAGTTCGCGGATATGATCGCCAGCCTGCCGCGCCTCCTCGCGCCCCTGCTCGACAAGTTCGATCTTGTAGTCGGGCATGCGGCTGTACACGGCCGGATCGTCATTCGCCTCCGATCTACCATGTCGCACAAGGATTATACGTTTGGGTGTCATATCATAGTTACCCCCTGTCGCATTATTTCAATGCCGTTCTACTTGTTCTTTCGGTATCGTCTTGTAATAAGAATCGAGAACTTTTAGCAATTCCTCCATTTCAGCTGTTGTAATATTTCCGTCACCCAATCTCACCCCCATTGGACCAATAGGAAAATCGAATTGATGTATTGTAAATGTAATTCCTTCACGCCTAGCCACAATCAGTCTTTTCTCTTTGTTTCTGTTCAAGCGAATCTCTTCAAGCAATTTTCGTGGCAAAGCATTTTGCTGCAAATCATAAGTTCCAAAGCGACACCAGATATCACCAACTTTGACCCCAAGTTTCTCTGCGTTGGATTGCTCAAATATTTCCATAGAAGCGCAAATCGTGCATGACGGCATCTCCCTCCCCTCTACATCGTATCGACAACTACGTAAGAGAGTCCCAAAATGATCATATTGAAAGGTATAAACAGAAACCCCGTCCTTATTACACGTAGGCAATCCGAAAACATCCAAATATGCCTCTTTTATCTTATTACCACAAGAATCATACGAAAACTCTGTTTGGGCAATTCCAAACATATTGGCAACAAGATGTCCGTCTGTACCCAAATAACATTCTCGCAACAAATTGCCCGTAGCGTCATATTTTTTTGACATCCCTGCAAAACCCTGAATATTGCAAACGGGATTTCCTTCTGCATCAAAATAACATATACGCGTCATATTTCCTAGATGATCATTCTCTTGGCGTATCTCTGCGATTCCATATTTAGTTGTCGTCCTTTGGCCGTCA
>JAFXEA010000571.1 GCA_017521065.1 Kiritimatiellia bacterium
GCCGGGAAGGTTTTCTGCTTTGCAAATGTGATGGAATTCGCGCGAGGGCGGAACGTGTACCGCTTCTTCGTGTGGGAGTCCGCCGACGGCGGCGCAACATGGAGTGAGCCGCGCGAAATAACCGATGACATACGCTGGCCCGGGGTTGTGCCCGGGAGGCACAGTTCGTTCATCGTCTCGGGACACGGAATTCAGCGGAAGGATGGCGTTCTGATGCACGTTATTCTCTCGCAGCGCTTCGGTGTGAACGTATTCGGCTCCGAGGATCATGGTAGGACATGGAAATGTTTCGGCAACCCGACGCATGGTGTGACAGATGAGTCAAAGATCGAGGTTCTGTCCGACGGCACATGGATGATCAACAGCCGCGCAGAGATGGGCAACCGGCGGGTTTATCGTTCGAAGGACTGCGGAAAGACGTGGAAGGGGGTGGTCGACACCAATCTTATTGATGCGCTATGCAACGGAGCAACGCTCACCGTGCCTCTCAAGGACGGCAGTGAAGCGCTGCTTTTCAGCAATACGAGCAGAGCGGTGCGTCCGAGAATGTATATAACCCTTTCGGCTTCGCTTGATGGCGGAAACAGCTGGAACAGGGGTGTGGTGATCGATCCCGGTCCGTGCGAATATTCGGATTGCGCGTATATGCCGGACGGACGCGTTGCTGTGGTGTACGAAGCGCCAGGCGCGATAGATTTCGTGGCCGTTCCGATGAAAGAGGTTCTCAACGCAAAGTAAGGAGGAGAAAAATGTTTGCAGGGATTGTTGTGCTGGCCGCCGCAGTCGTTGGCGGGGAGTGGACTGATGGATCTGTGCGCTTCGAGACAGGGAATGATGCCGTGAACAGGATCGTAGCCGGGGAATTGTCCGGCATATACGATTCTGAGGTGGTGTCTGCGTACGAACAGCTGCGGCACACTGGAAAGTCCGAACAGGTAAAGAGGGATTGGCAGTCTCTTCATGATCAGGTGGCAGAAGCCTCGTCGAACCGCTGCGACAGGATGGTGACGGAAGATGAGTTTCTCGGTGCATGCTATTGGCTCATGGAGTCACGCATGATGAATGAGATAGAGCAGGCTGCTTTCGGGCGGGTTGGACATATGACGATCTTCTATCCTAAGTTTGGTATGGTTGGCCTTGAGGCTGGCGCATACATCCGCGAACGGTTCGTTGGTGCTGACGGAAGACTGAAGCCGCCGTACAGGAGGCATGTGTTGCCATCTGCGATGGCGATTCACCTTGGCATTGTGGATGGGGCGGGATTTCTCTCCACGGCCGCGGATCTGAAGGCGGCGATTGCGAGACGGACGTTGCCGTCGCTTGGCGCGTTCGGATGGAGGGTGGTGTTGGATGCACTTTCCCAGAGTGGTATGTCTGACGTGGCGTATGGATTGCTGATTGACGGCGCGGTCGTAGATCGCGGCGCGGCGGTGTCGTGGCTTTGGCGGAAGGCGGCGGGAATCGCACCCGATCCGACCAATCCCGGTTTCCGCACCGTCATAATGGCGCCAAAGCCCGACCGCCGCCTCGGTTTTGTGCGTGCGGAATACAAGTCGCCATCCGGGGTTGTGAAGAGCGCATGGCGCTACGAGGGCGTAAAGTGGATATGGAACTTCACGGTCCCGCGCTCCGCCATTGCGGCGGTTACGCTTCCCGGTCAGGATTTCTCTCGCCTGTACGACGGCGGTGACCATCAGATCGTGATGGAAGGGGTGAAGTGACATGAGGTGGTTGTTCTTGTTGGCGGTTGGATTTTCAGTCGCCAGTGCGTCTGGAGTGCAGTGGATAGACGGGAAGGAATTGCCTATGGAGGGCAAGGCCTTTGAGGACGTGGAGGAATTCTACGACCGGCTTCCAGCGTCGGCGACGACCACCAACACGAGTTCGGGGCTACAGAGTCTGAAACATCATACCGCCGGAATGGTGTTCAGGTTTAAGACGACATCGCCAACTCTGGCGTTCCGCTGGTCGCCGTATTACGATGTCTGCGGTCCACGGAAACTGCCCGGCTGCCGTTACAATGGCATGCTTGGCATGGCCCACATGCCGGCGACAGGGGTGTCGGGGATCGACGTTTATGTGAAGGGAAGTGATGGCGAATGGAAACACCGTCAGACTGGCTTCATCTATGGCAGTGCTAACAGGAATGCGACATCATGGGGAAGGATATCACGTTTTGGGATTTCGCCAGGAACGCCTGTCATGGTGTACATGCCGCTGTACAACGGTATCAGGAAGTTTGAGGTCGAGCTGGCGGATGGCGCGAGGATCGAGCCGCTGCCGCCGCGCCGTAGCGGCATAAATAAGCCCGTCGTGTTCTACGGCACGTCAATCACCCAAGGCGGGTGCGCATCGCGTCCGGGTATGGCGTTCTCGAACATAGTCGGACGCAAGCTTGACGTCCCTACTGTCAACCTCGGCTTTACGGGTAACGGACACATGGAGCCGGCGATGGCAGACTACCTTTCACGGATCGACGCAAGCTGCTATGTGCTTGACTGCCTTTGGAATATGAGCAATCCGTCCTCTAAGCTCCCAGATGGTCCCGGATGTCACGGATATGTAGATTTGAACTACGAGCCGTTCCTGCGCAAACTGCGTGCGGCGCACCCTGATACGCCGATAGTCATGGCGGAGCAATGCGATGTGACTCTCGGTGGCAGAGGGCCGAAGGACAGGTTCGTCCGCGCCCTGTACGAGAAACTGATTGCCGAAGGGTGGAAAAACCTCGTGTATCTGCCGAAGGACAGGATGTATTCCGGCGACGGTGATGGCACGGTCGATGGGTGTCATCCCAACGACAAGGGTATGGAGGAGCTTGCCGCCGCATTCGGCGAAGCCGTAAAAGATGCTTTTCAAAGGTCGGGTGTTCTGCGGAAACAGGCCTCGGAACGTTCTCCACGTGTAAAACAAAATCATAAAGGATGCATGAAATGAACAGAGTGATGCTTGTCGTTTCGATCACGGCGATGTCGGTTGTGACACCGTTCGCAGCGGCGGTAGGAGGTGAAAGGTGTGCGGCGCATCCACAAGCGGATTCGAAAGAGGGGCGTAGCGCCCTTGGCGCCGCCGCCGCGATTGCGGCGCCGGTGTACGAGACCGACGGTGTGCGGGTGGATCCGGAGGGAATCACCTGCCGCGAGCAGGGTGAGCCTGTAGCGGAGTTTCCGGTCGGTGCCGACGATTGGCGCAGCGAGTGTTACGGCAGGACGCTCTCGATAGAGTCCGGCAAGTATTTCAATGGGCTGAAGTGCCTCTATGTGGGCGGAGCCACATCTAAATGCGACACGGCATGGAACGCCACGTCGAAGCGGGTTAAGCTGCCGAAGGGATTGAAGAACTGCCAGGTGGAGATGCGCGTGTATTCAGACAAGATGCTTTCCACCACGCTTCGCCCAATTCTGGGAAAGCACGAGAAGTGGCAGAACGCCGTTTTTTGGTATGATGCGGCGGGTAAGGAGATTGCGTTGGGAGGATTCCCCTACTATGTCGCCGGCGGCGGGAGATTCTCTGACGTGAAAGTGCCGTTGATGGTGCCGGACGGTGCGGCGGGGATGGCGCTCAGGCTCGGATTCGATCACCCGAACGTCGATCCCGGCGAGAAGGTGGCGTTCGCGCGCATCGTCCTTGCTTCGGTCGGTCCGGTGAAACGGTTCGTGAAAGAGGCTTCGTTTGTTTCCGAGGTGCACAGGCGCGGCGGCGTTTCGTGGGTGGCCAAAACGCCGCCCGGCACTTCGGTGAAGTTCCAGTGGCGTGGGGCGGCGAAAGCCAAGGATCTGTTCTCTGCGAAATTCAATGGACCGGATGGCACGGACGCATCGTTCTATACGCGGCCGTTCCAGGCGAATGCGCCGTTCGTGCAGTATAGGGCGGTACTCGTCTCGGACGGGGCGTCCACGCCGGTCCTGAAGAAGGTCACGGTGGGCGGCGTCGCAGACGGAAGGTGGACTGATATCGTTGACGACCAGCCGCCGGAGATATGGCGCGCGATGCCATCGCCTACGACAGACGCGAAAGTGCGGCTTGCGTTCTCGATACGCGACAGGTCGGCGGTGGACTGGGATTCTGTGAAGGTTCGCGTGGACGGGAAGGATGTCACCGCAGATTTCGTGCGCGAGGGGGATGTGCTGCGCGAGAAGGTTCAGCGGACGGAGCCGTTCACGAAGGGCGTCCACTGGGCGGAGATCGACGCGTCGGACTGTCGTGGATTTTCAGTGACGGCGAAGAAGCTGTTCTATATCGGAGAGGAGCCTAAGGGGATGCCGTCGTACACTCTGCGCGACGACGGTATGACGCTCGTCGACGGGAAGCCGTTCTTTCCAATAGGTTTGTACGGTTTGTGTGAGCGTGAATTCAATGGAAATAATTTCGACAAGGCTTTTGCGGATGTCAAGGCGGCAGGTTTTAATTTTGCACAGACGTACGGAAGGTCGTATGCTCGCGAATTTCTCGATGCCGCCCAAAAGCATGATGTGAAGTTGTGGGTGCAGTGGCGTAATCCCGACGCCAATTTCATGAACAAAGGGCGCGTATTTCCGCAGGTGCTCGCCTGGTATCTCGGAGATGATACGTCAGAACACGCAACACCGCAGGAGGTGCGCGATCGTCACGATGCGGTCACATCTATCGATCCGAACCGTCTGACGTGTCAGGCTGATGGCGTTGGCACCGGGAATAGGATATCCAATTACGCGCGCTACGTGACCGGCACTGACGTGTTCATGCCTGAGATTTATCCGGTATGCCGCAAGAAGGGCGACATTTCCGACAAGACGTGCGTGGCGGATGTGGTGCGCACAATGAAGACGATAAAGCGTGACGCTATGGAATATGGTGACGGGCGTGTGCGCGGCTTTTGGCCGATCCTGCAGTGGTTCAAGGGATGGAGCGTTTGGGATCACTTTCCGTCTCGCGAACAGCTTTTCGCGACAAGTTTCGCAGCGATCATTCACGGCGGCCACGGCATAACCTGGTACACTTACGGCGGGGGGTACGACAAGAAGCGCAATAAGTACAACGAAGGCGTGACTTCTACGCCGGAGAGGTGGAAGGCGATATGCGACCTGGCCTCGTGGCTGAAGGAGCTTACGCCGGCGCTCGTAGCGCGCACCGGCAGACAGCCGCCGCCAGCGGAGATTCTGTCTGGCGCGAGGTTCGATCCGCTCGGCCAACCGTCGGTGACGGCGCTCCTGAAGCGCTGTGACGGGGCGGTGTTCCTGCTTACGGTGAATGCGGCGCCGGAAAGCGTCCGTGTGCGCTTTCGGCTCGATGGTGTGGCGGATAAGGCGGAGGTCATGAAGGAGAGTCGTTTCGTTTCGTGTCCGGGTGGAGTGCTCGAGGACGACTTCAAGCCGTTCGGCGTGCACGTGTACCGAATCGAGAAGAATGACTGAACCGCGTGCATCGCGGTCGGCAAAAACGATTTCAATCATTTTGCTGTGAGAGGTTTTATATGACAGAGCCGAATGTACATGTGCTTCGGTACGCCTCCGGCGGTGAACTGCACCGGGATTTTCATGCGTCGATACTCGACGGTGCGAATTACATGCTCGACAACTACGGCGAAGAGGCTTTGCGTGAGGTCGTTTTTGAGACCGGTACAAAGGTGTATAAGACGCTTCACGAGAAGCTTGTGGCGGGCGACAAGTCGGAGCTGCTCTCGTGGTGGCGGTATTACATGGATCGTGAAGGGGCGGATTATACGCTTGAAGAGACTGACGACGGCGCAGTGCTGACGGTGAAGAAGTGTCCTGCGCTAAAGCATCTCGAAAACAGAAATATTCCTGGCGGCAAAGGGCTATGCACTCTCACGCGCATTCTCAACGAGGCGTTCACTTCTGGCTCGCCATATGAGATCGTCATGGAAGAAACCGGAGACGGTTCCTGCCGCCAGACACTTCGCCGCATTGCCGATAACTTCCGTACGAGCGGCGGCAAGCCGCTAACCACTAACCCCTAACCTCTAACCCCTAGCCCCTAACTCCTAACTTATAACTCCCAACTCTTAACTTTCCCCCACCATGCTTCCCAGCGATCATTTCGTAAAGTTCTACAACGAGATATTCAAGTATCTCGAGCGTAAAGGGCCGGAAGAGCTCGACCGGTACTATGAGCGTGTTGCCGAGCGTCAGGCGTTCTTCACGCTTGACGCGTTCAAGCGCGACGGGTTCAAGGGCATGTACGACTACTGGGAACGGATCCGCATCGAGGAGAACTGTGATCTTACTCACGGCTTCGACGATAACTGCTACCATCTCAAAATGAATGTGTGTCCGTCGCTTTCAAAGGTGACGGATAATGACGCAGGACCGTGCAGACGCTATTGCGACCATTGTCCCGGATGGGTGGGACGGGTTCTCGCGTGGGCCGGGTATTTCATGGTCTTTGATATTGTCGGGCGTGAAAGTCCTGAATGTGGCTTCTGGGTGTTTCGCACCCATGAGGAAGCCGAATTGAAGCGCCGCGAACTTCTGTCCTCGCGCGATGAGAATCTGGTCGCGACGAATTTCATGTTTGTCGGAGTTGTGCGAGAAAGGTAGGGCGGCGTGTCCTCACGCCGCCGCGGCGGGCTGGGACAGCCCGCCCTACCGAATCTTCATGGTTATGTAATTCTTTTAAGATGAAAGGAAAAAATAAAATGAGCAATCTGTTGTCAGTGTCTAAAGGCAAGGTTTTCACCGGAATGGCGGGTGCGTACAGCGCACTTTACACGCCTTTCAAAAAGGACGGTTCCCTCAACGAGGAGATGGTCGAAAAGGTAATCGAGTATGGGATCGCCAAAGGACTTCGCGGGTTTTATCTTACCGGTTCCACGGGAGAGGGTTTTCTTCTTTCGCCGGATGAGCGCAAGCGCGTGTTCGAGCGGGCAGTTAAGGCGTCGGCCGGTCGCGCCAAATTGATTGCACACGTGGGGTGTCTTTCCAGTGACGATGCGGTGGCACTCGCAAAACATGCGGCCAAGGTCGGTGTAGACTGGGTGTCCTCGGTTGCTCCCGTTTATTTCGGACAGTGCTTTGATGCCGCGTACGATCACTACAAGCGGATATCGTTCGCCACCGATCTGCCGTTCATGATCTATTCGCTCGGCGCGGATATCGTTCCCGACCGTGATGCACGTTTCTTAGAACTCAAGAACGTGCGCGGCATGAAGTACACGAACTACAAATACTGGACCGTTCAGGTGCTGCGGCGAAAGCTCCCGAAAGAGGCGATTTTCTTCGCGGGAGCCGACGAGCAGGTGCTTTCCGCATTGTCCACGGGCATCTTCGCCGGCTGCATCGGCACTTCGCAGAACGTGATTCCTGGACACTTCGCCAAGATATGTTCACTCGTGGCAGACAATGACATTGCCGCCGCATCAAAACTGCAGGATGAAGCCGTGAAGTTCGTAGAGCTTCTCATCGCCAAGCCCAACGGTTCGTGGCACAAGAGCATGATGAAGTACATTGGACTCGACTGCGGAGAAGGGCGAGCACCCAACGGACGTCCTCTTTCCGCCGCTGAGCGCAAAGAACTTTTCGCGGCGATGGACGCGCTCGGTTTCATAAAGAAGAATGACGCAAAAGTGAAATGATGCGTAAGCGGTCGGTTTCCGACAGGGGGATTTTTGATGTTTGGACGTTTCATTCTCGTTTTGGCGGCGGTGTTGGCCGGAACCGCGCAGGGCGTGCAGCTTGCCGCCGAGCAGAACGGCGACCACAAGCTGCGCTACAGAATCGTCTATGACGGCACGAACGGATACGCCACGGCCATAAACGGTACGGGCGCTTCGGCGGGAGCGGGCACGCGGCGGATTTCGCCGTTGCCTGCTGTTCCGTCCGCAGGCATGCGTCTTCTTCCTGTCGGAGACCAGCATCTCGCGCTGGAGGGGGATGACGGCGCGAGGAACTGGTTCTATCATGTGGTGACGGACCGGTGGGTGGCGGCAAAGGACTTCCGGTTCAAGAAGGGATTCGGGCCGGTTGCGTGGAGTGTCGTCACGCTGTATTTTATTCTTATGGCGGGCATGGCGATTCACTTCATGCGCAAGAAGAAATCCGCCGACGATTATTTCCGCGGCGGCGGACGCATTCCGTGGTATGTGGCGGGCATGAGCATTTTCGCCACCATGCTCTCGTCGGTGACGTTCCTTGCCGCTCCCGCGCAGTATTACATGTCGGACTGGCGGTACTTCCCGATGACGATCGGGATATTTGCGATGGCGCCGGTGGTGATCCGCTATTACCTTCCGTTCTTCCGCAGACTCAAGACGGCGAGCGCGTATGAATATCTCGAGCAGAGATTCAACGCGGCGGTTCGGCTTTTTGCGTCCGGCGCGTATGTAGTATTCATGATATCGCGCGTCGCGATCGTCACGCTGCTTCCGGCGCTCGCGCTCAACGCCATGACGAATGTTTCGGTGGACGGCTGCATTCTGGTATGCGGCGCGGCGACGATCCTTTATTGCGCGTTCGGCGGATTCGAGGCGGTGGTGTGGAGCGATTTCGTGCAGGGAATCGTACTCGTGTCCGGCGCCGTCGCGATTTTCGTCGCGCTTATCATGGGTACCGACGGCGGCATTGCCGGCGCCTGGACCATGGCGGAGGCGAACGCGAAGACTACGTTTCTTGATTTGCGCTTTCTCGCGACTGAACCGGTGTTGTGGGTGGTGCTGGTGCTGGCCGTCGTGGAGAATCTTTCGTCCTATACGAGCGACCAGTGCGTGATACAGCGGTACGGTTCGGTGAAGGACGAGAAGGCGGCAAGGCGTTCAATATGGTTCAACGGTGTGTTTACGCTTTTAGTGAGCGCGCTTTTCTGCGCGATAGGCACGGCGCTTTGGACGTACTACTGCAGCAATCCCGAGATGCTTGATCCGTCATTGCCGAAGGCTGACAGCATATTGCCGTTCTTTATCGTCTCCGGACTTCCAGCTCCGGTGGCGGGCCTTGTAGCGGCCGCGCTGTTTGCCGCTACGGTATCAACGCTTTCGGCGAATCTCTCGAGCGCAGCGACAGCGTTGACGGCGGATTTTGTGCTGAGGCTCCGTCCGTCGATGTCGGGCGAGGCGCAGATGAAGTGGGGGAAGCTTTTTACGTTCGCATCCGGCATAATGGGAGTCGCGGCGGCGCTTGCGCTTGCGCATTGCGATACGCGCTCGCTCTTCGATACGTTCAAGGAATTTATATCCGTCCTGACGGCGGGGCTGGCGGGGCTCTTCTTTCTCGGCGTGTTCGTGCGGCGCGTTAAAGGGCGCGCGGCGGTTGTAGGCCTTGTGGCCAACTACGCAATCTGCTTCACGCTAAGATACGCGCCTTTGCCGTTTGCTCGTCCGCACGTTTTCCTTGTCGGCGGCATCGGACTTTTGGTATGCGTCTTGACTGCATGGTTCGCAAGTTTTGTTATGAAAGAAGGTGAAAAGTGAAGGATGTTCAATTGATGGCCGGGTTCGCGCGTACGGACATAACGCCGCCTTTGGGCGTACCGGTAGTCGGATATTTCGAGGAGCGGTTTGCGAAAAAAGTCCTCGATCCGCTGGAGGCGAGCGCACTTGCCGTTTCCGACGGAGAAAATACGGCGGTGCTGATCGCCGCCGATCTTCTCGGAATTGAAGGAACCGTGTTTTCGTCCGCGCTCCGTTCCAGGATTGCGTCAGCGGCGGGGATTCGGGACAATGCGGTATTTCTCCACTGTACGCATACCCATACCGGTCCGGGGGCGGGAGTCGCCGATGAGGGAAGGTGCCATCTCTTCGACGGAACGGCCGAGTACAATGAGCGTCTTGCAGAGTCGCTCAGCAATGTCGCGAAGATGGCCGTTGCGGATATGGTTCCGGCGAGTCTGGCATACGGCAGAGCCGAGGCGAAGAGGATTTCGTTCGTGCGCAGATACAGAATGAAGGACGGTTCCATCCGCACCAATCCCGGCGTGAACAATCCTGATATAGATTCCCCTCTCGGAACTCCGGATGAAACGGTTCAGGTAGTCCGCATCCGCAGAGAGGGGAAGGGCGACATAGCCGTACTCAATTTCGCGACGCATCCCGATGTGGTCGGCGGAGAGGTGATTTCCGGCGATTGGCCGGCTTTTGCGAGGCGGACGTTTGAGAGTGCGGAACCCGGCGCATCATGCATATTTTTCAACGGTGCGCAGGGTGATGTGAACCATGTGTGCACCGATCCGCGTCCGGGCGAACGCGAAGGGCTTGCGCCGGATTTTGATGATGTCGACAGAGGGTACGAGCATGCGCAGCATATGGGGCGCACGGTTGCCGCCGCCGCTCTATCCGTCTGGGGCAAGTGCGTTCCGTTGCCGTCCGGCCGCGTACGGTTCGATGTGAAGAATGTCAGTGTACCGTCCCAAAGGCCGAGTCCTGAGGAGCTTCCGCAGGCCCGTAGGTTCGTTGCGCTTCACGGCGAGGGACGCGACGAGGAGATTCCTTTCAGCGGAATGGAGCTCACGACGGTTGTGGCTGAGGCGGGGCGAATGCTTTCGCTTGAGAACGGACCTGATTTCTTCGAGATGCCGGTATCGGCCGTTTCGATCGGCGATTCGCTCGCGTTTACCGGAGTGCCGGGTGAACCGTTTACGGAAATCGGGCGCGGCGTAAAGACGGCATCGCCATTTGCGGTCACGCTTTTCAGCTGTTTGACCAATGGCTCGTGCGGGTATTTCCCGATGAAATCCGCGTATTCGGAAGGTGGATATGAGGCAAGGTCTTCCATATTCGGATCGTCCGTCGCTGACGACATCATAGCGGGCCAGCTCAAGCTTCTGAATTCGCTGAAACGCAGTCCTTTTGAATATCAGTAAAACTCTTGATTGTAATCGGAGTGGGGGATTTTCTGGGGACCCTTCGGCGCTGGGTGTCGGAAAAGGTAGCCTGGGCTGAAGTGTAAAATTTATGTCAAAAAAAAAATGACATAGATTTGACATTTCATTTCTGGCTTTTTGATATCTTACCGCCTGTCGCGACGATTGTGTCCCGACGGAACGAAAGGGAATATCGAAAAGGCCAGAATAGCAAGAATCAAGGCGGAAGTTGAAGGC
>JAFXEA010000572.1 GCA_017521065.1 Kiritimatiellia bacterium
GAAACGGCGAACGGCGCAGTAGAGCGCATGGCGTTGCTCGGTCTCACGTCGCGTATTATACCAAATTTCGCGGTCCGCGATTCGTGGCTCGTGGTTCGCCTGCCCGCCGTCATGTCCTCCGTAGCGCGCAGCGCGAAGGAGGAAGCCTCGGCGAAGGCGGATGGCGTAGGCTGGTGGTTCGTTCAAACTGCCGCGCAATCTGCCGCAATACTTACAAACGCACAAAGACAAGCATATACAGAAGAAACATATACGGAAGACCAGTCCATTATGACCTTTGCAAGAGAGTTCTCTGATTCGGTTCTTTTCAGATTTCAATTTCTGATTATGAACACCTTTTTGTAACCAGCCTCATACAAGCGCCGTACACATGTGATGGCAAACGAGACAGGCGCATCATTTGACGCAATCGCAACTATCGCCGCCGCATATTCATCCGCCTTGCCATCGCCGAAAACATCATCCTCGCCGTCCGTAAAGAGCGGCTGTTCAAGTTCATACTCTTCGCCGCCGCACCCAGCCCTTTGAAAGTTTGCATCATATGCAAGACATCCGTTGCTGCCGATGCACACGGCGGCGATTCTTGGCTTCTCCATGCGACTCTGCATAAAGTAAAAGAGATACAGCCATCCGTAGTCAAAGCATACGTCGCCATTCTCAGTTTGGAATGCGCAAGACCACACACCAGCCTCGCTGCAAGGGTTGAGAAAGTTGTCGGTAAAGTCACAGCATCCAATATCTTTGTCGATGACAAACGAGACACGTTCAATATGCCTTCTTTTGCTCATCCTGCGAATTATGGCATTGAGCCCGCAACCGGGAAAATCCTCTTCCGAAATCCTTGCAACATCAGCATCCACAACATGAACGACAATGTTGCAACTGCTCGCGCAACCCGCCGCTAACACGAGTGACAAGGCAAGAAAGATTCGCACAAAGCGTTTCATCTGACGCTCCTCGCGGTCATGCATTGCCGCCGTCCAGCAAGAGCTTGATCTGACGGTCAAAATCGGATTCAATCTGCTGATGGCGGTTGAACTCATCGTATTCGGCGTATGCCTTTTCGTCGGCCTTTGCGCGCGACACCGAACCCATCCCCTCCAGTATCTCGTACTCGTTGAATTCCAGAAATGCATTTACGCTACGGGCAAACTCTTCCATCGTGAACGTCTGGTGCCGCTTTATTATGCGCTCGATGTAGTCGAAGTAGCCGACTACGGCACCCTCAAGTTCTTTAACCTGTTCTGCCGACAGATAGTTCTTCGCAATGATTACATCACTCTTGAGAATCCGTCCGTCAGGCGCGTTCCTCCATGACTTGAGCCCCATGTGCTCCCTTGCGGCATCCGCCCGGGAATATACGATTTCGCGGGAGACATTGCGTCCGCCTTCGCTTTGAACTTGTTCCATTTTGGAACAAGTTGCGGCAATTTGCAGTTCGCCGGTGGCGTAGATGTTTTTCAGGTGCTTCGTTATCGCCTGGCTTTTGACCCCGAAAAGACCCGCCATCGACTTCTGCGTCAACCAAAGCGTCCGGTCGCGCAAGACGGCATTCACGCGCACATCGCCGTCTTGACTCGAGAACAGCACAACTGGTAATTCTTCAGCATTCATCGATTTGTTCCTTATTATATCAAATCTAGCAATTATTCCCCGGGACAAAAGGGACAAGTCCTTCTGCACATGCCGTTACCGTATCTACTGCCCCTGCACCCATGCCATGCCCGGCCTCCGCCGGCGCGGCGGAAACGGCGAACGGCGCAGTGGAGCGCATGGTGTTGCTCGGTCTCACACGCCATCAAGCGAAATGCTTGTCAAAGACGACTTGATTTCCTCGTCCGCAGGAGGATCGCCGACCAGATATTCCACCGCTTCCGAGGAATCGATGTCGTCGAAATACGAGAGCTGCGCCCTGAACAGCTTCTCCGAAAACAACTCGCCGAATATCTCGTTCGCGCGCTTCACCACTTCATCTAGCGAGAAGTGCCGCGTCAGAAGGAAATAAAGGTCTACGTAGTCCTTCCATTTCGAGCGCCGTCCCAGCGCATACGCCTTCATCGCCGCGAGGGTAATGAGCGACGGCATCCTGAACACATTCGCGAACCTGTCCTCTGCCGCTATCTGAAACGGATACTGGAAGAACGTGATCTTCACTCCGTCGACCATCAGGTTCATCTGCTCCTCAACCCGCCGCGTCACCTGGCAGTCGCGGCACGAAGCGGAAATCCTGTCGAGGTTCTTCTTGTGGTTGATCGGCGACAGCTTGAACATGTCAAAGTCTATCGAACGCCGATGGCCGATGTGCAATGCTATCGCCGTGCCGCCGACGAGGTAATACTCGCGGCGGAACTGCGCCATCAGCGGCAGCAGCCTGCGCTGGGCGTCGTTCAACACCTCGTCATGCATATTGCCGCAATGCCAATGTAAAGAAGTGCCGGATTTCTGGGTGGTAGTTGCCCGCCCGGCGCCCCTTGGCGGAGAAGAACACCTGCGCAAGGCGCCTGGGGGTAAGTATCCTCTTCAGTTCCCTGTAGTCGTCCAGAGTCCCGTCATTGAGGACGGTCTCGACCAGCAGTTCGTCGCTGATATCGCGCTTGTCCTTCTCGGGCGTATACCAGAACATGTCGCTGTGCGCGTCTATGAAGCCTTCTCTCGTCATGATCCATCCCTTCGCTGTGTATTATACCATATTTTACCGCTCGCGGCATGGCGCGTTCCGCGCGTGGAAATGGTAAAATCTACCGGGTCAGCAAAAAAGAGGGGAAGGCCATGGGGAACAAAGCATTTTTGCTGGCCCACCCCCTTTACAAGTCACCGACTAAGGACGTGCCCGACGACAAGATATCCGATATACACGGCACAAGGCACCGCGAATGCTGAATTTACACCCTGGTCGATTTCCGAGGAGATGGACCTTGATGCAGTTTGAATTCTGGAAAACCTGCTCATCGTCAACCCATACCGAAAGCACCCTCCCGATTGTTCGCACACGCATGACATGGCGGCCTCGCTTGCTGCGAATCTTTTTAATACGCCCCTCGGACTCCGCATCAGCCATCCGATTATAGCAACCGTGGCACGTCACCTCCATCTCATCCTTGCCGGTCATTAAGAATGTCACCGCCGGCATTCCGCAACCATGACTGACTCCCGGCGGCGGTTGAAAAATCCGCCAGTCCATCACCAGAGTGAGCGAAGCGTCCAGATCAGCCTCAACCTCTACCTCATAGTCCGGCGGCAGCAATGATTCCCATATCAGGTCGAAGTTCGCCTTTTGTGCAACATACGCGTTCTTCAGAAAAGGGTCGCCTGACGGACCGCAGCTCACGATTCTCCAGCCCGGAGCGCCGCTTGCCACCGGCAGGTTGCGCCACTCATAGCCCAAGTCATCTCCGACCTGCGCCCTGCGCTGACCAACAAGGCTACGCTCGGCAGGGGACAATTCAGACATGACCGACGTCAACGGCTCAACAAGTTGTCGAGCGCGGCCGATGACTTCGTCCGACGCCGGTCGCTCGCCAATCTTATTCGCCCTGAAATACCGCTCCATCGCCATCATCTGCTGCTGATGCGGACCTGAAAGGGCGTCCAGCAAGGTCTTGAAGGGCTCGTCTCTGTTGCGCGCGGCGGCTTGGAATATGGCGGCGGCGCCGTCGATGAGCTCCTTCTTCTTGTCTACGGCCATCTCCCATTCGCCTGTACGCCAATATGTCTGCACAACAAGAGCCCGGGCAAGAGACGCCGTCTCGCCGGTGCAGTTCGTCGCCGAAACAACGCTCTCATTCGACTTCAAATAGCGCTCGCGCAGTTCCGGGACTTCCCAATACGGGATGTGCGCGCTCCTGGCGATCTCGTGCTCCGACTCGATCCAGTCAAGCCTAATGGCGCCGTAATATGGGAGCGCCGTGTCAAAACGCTGCGTACGCCAGAGCACATCCGACTGCCGCCGCATCTTCTTGATAGATCCTCCCCAACGAGGCAAGGTATGGAAAAAATACGTCGACCACGCAAAGGGATTGTCCACCTCGCGGTCCAGCACCTCGGCGAACCAGCGATTGAGCTGCGCCTTTGAACACCGCGGCGCGACGATCTTGAGCATCATAGCCGCCGTGTCGGGGATTTCGGGATGCAGCCTCCATGCCTCCGCCATGTAGCCCTCGGCCTTGTCCAAGCGCTCGCCGAAATCCTTCCACTGCTTCTCGCCAACAGTGTATGCCAGTCCACTGCCGCGCGCAGACCAGGCGGCGGCACGTTCTCCCCAGGCATCGGCAACCAGCCGCAGCCACGGGTCGACGCCGTCCTTCCTTGCGGCGGGC
>JAFXEA010000573.1 GCA_017521065.1 Kiritimatiellia bacterium
CGGAACGCTTCTTCGATGACGCCCCAGTATTCAAGCGGATCGCACTTGAACGCCTTGTCCTGGTTGGACTTCGCAAGCTTACGCCAAGAGGAGCGCTGCTCGGCTGTCGCATCGGAATCGCCCGCAAGACGACGGTGGAGATACGCATGGAGCGTATGGAACTTCGCCTCGTCCATGCCGATTGGCAACGCGCTGAACTCAAGCACTTCATGCGCTTCGGCATAGCGACGCTGAATACATTGTATGCGCACGATTTCGAAGAAAGATTCCTTTTTGTGGGTCGAGCGCCATGTGCAGCGCCAGAAGAGGTCTTCAGCCCGCTTGAGATTTCCGAGCGCATGCTCCACGAGAGCCAGATAGTATTCAGGGGCGGCATCGAGTGCGCGGGTATGGTTCTGCGTGGCGCGGGCTACCGCCTTTTCGAGGTAGGGCTTCGCTTCGGCGTACGAGCCGTTCTTCGCGAGGCGCACACCCATCGCAAGATTCGCCTTGGAGTAGTCGGGATCGATCTCAAGCGCACGCTTGTAGTACGGCACAGGATCGAGAATGCCGTTGTGGAACTGGTCGAGACGGAGTCCGACGTGATACGCAAGCTCAGCGGATGTGTATTCCTTGGCTTCCTTCGGGTTCTCCACCTTAGGCGGAAGCTTCACGTCCTCCGCTTTCACCTCCGGCACAGGCGTGTAGGAGAGAAACACCTTGCCGTCCTTGTCGGCGATCGTCGCGGTGAACTGCTGATCCTTGACGTTCTGGTCGATCTTGATGGGCTTGCACCACGGCGTATCGGGATCGATCTTTACATTTTTCTCTTCGAACACCTTCTCCTCGCCCTTGCAAAGGGATACCGTGCAATCCTTCAGTACGCGCGTGGAGTGGAAGCCGACGAGCAGCTCATCCTTTGCGGTGCGGTCCACATTGACGGCACCATCTATCGTGACGTTCTTCACTCCGCCGATCCCCTTCACAGGGAACCAATATTGCGACACC
Organism: Kiritimatiellia bacterium; assembly: GCA_017521065.1. Classification (GTDB taxonomy): domain Bacteria; phylum Verrucomicrobiota; class Kiritimatiellia; order RFP12; family UBA1067; genus UBA1731. Next base: position 988 of record JAFXEA010000573.1, read on the forward strand.
TTGCGCGTCTCATACGGGGCTATCCATGAATAGTCGGGCTGGTTGTCCGACCAGCAGCCCACCATAAGTTCAAGATATGGGCCATCCTTGTCGGTCAGCACCTTGTCCCAGACCTGCGCCTCAGGAAAGTTGCCCCAAAGGAAGAACTTCTTGCCGACGGTGATGTGACGGTTCGATACGTGCGCCGTTCCGCACTTCTTCTTGTGGTCGTAACCGGCCATGAACGCATTGTCGGGGTCCATGCCGAAGATCGAACGCGATTCAATGGTGAAGTTCTTCCACCAGCTCAAGTCCATCATGCCCTCAATGTCGTTCGCATATTTCGAACGCTGCGAAGGAAGAAGCTCGATCTCCTCCTTGCGGGGGCCGATCGGGTAGCTTGTCCAGTAGTTCTTGTGGTGGTCGAAACCGAGGTGCATCGACGGAGGGAAGAGAATCTGGTAGTTCTCGTCGCAGTGGACGGACACGTTCGCCCAGTAGATCATGGACTCGATCCACGGATTGCGGTTCATGAACACGTTCTCGGCGCGGAGAACCGCACGGTCGGGGAGAAGCGAAAGACCGATCGTCCACTTCAGGCGACGACGAAGCTCCGTCTCTCCGATCCAGATGGTCTTGGATCCGTCGTCATTCGCAACAGCACGCCAGTCGATCGGCATCGCGGTCGTCGCGCGGTGGTGATGGGGAAAGTTCCATTCGACGCCACCGGATATCCACGCGCCAAGCATGCCGATAAGCGCGGGCTTGATGACATGCTGACGGTAGAACGTCTCAAAGCCGGTCGCCTTGTCGGTGAAATTGAGAAGATGTCCGCCATGTTCGGGAAGAAGCCCCATCTGAAGCCATTTGTTCTCGAGGGTGAGATACTTGTACGTCTCATCCATCTTTCCGTCGAAAAGAACGTCCTGCATCGGATAGGGATACACGCGCCCCTGCGCTCCCTGATACACGCGTCCCGTGTAGAAGAGCGGGGTCTTGTCGTAGCCGCCCGGCGCATATGTAGGAAGGACGATTGAATCCTCCTTGAACGAAACATCCCCTGCAGATACGGCGCAAAACGCCATTCCTGCCACCAAACATGATAATGCGTTGAATTTCATGCCTGTTATTTTAACATATCCACCATAAATACCAATGCTCAATCGGAACATAAAAATGTGTCTTTTCAGGCAATGATCTGATATAATTTCCCGCCATGGACATTATACTGTTCTTTCAGGCAACAACCAGAAAAAGCTGGAGGCAGAAGCTCTCCGGCGTGCATCTTTTTGCGCGAAAGAACAACTGGCTCATACAGGTGATAGAACGCTACGAATCCGGCGCGGACATCCAGCAGGCCCTGAAACACTGGAATCCCGTCGGATGTCTCGTCGACCGTTCAATGGACATCGATCCACCTCCAGACAGGTACTTCACCGGCATCCCAACCGTATATCTGGATCAGTGTCCAGACCACCCTTCACGGAAACATCCGGTACTTCTCCATGATTCCGCCGCTGAAGCCGCGCTCGCAGGCAATGATCTCCTTAAAATGGGCTGCAATTCCTACGCGTATCTTGGAATGGCGCGAAAGCTCTTCTGGGATGAAGAACGGTTCGACCAGTTTGAAAAAGATGCGCTTGCGCTCGGGCATCGGATAAGGAAACTTTCCCGGACAAACCTGATCCGTTCGATAAAAGCCTTGCCTAAACCATGTGGGATTCTTGCGGCAAACGACCAATGCGCAGTCGAGGCGTTCAACGCCGCGGTCGCGGCGGGATTCTCCATACCGGACGAAGTTGCAATAGCGGGTATCGACAACGACGAAATGTACTGCGAATCGGTATCTCCAGGCATAACAAGCGCAGAACCTGATTTCGAAGGAGCCGGATACCGTCTCGCAAACATGCTGGCGGAAGAGATTGATCGCATCCGGAACGGCGTGCCGCCTCCGATTCCGCCAAGGACCGAACACTATGGCCCCTTGCGGCTTGTGCGGCGCGGATCGACAATATCAGTCCAGGGCATAAGCCCACGGGTAAGCCGCGCCATCGAATTCATCCGATGCCATGCATGCTCATGCGACTTGAAAATAGATGATGTCGCAAGCGCAATGAACTGCTCACGTCGGCTTGCCACCCTTCTGTTCAGGAAGGAAACGGGAACATCAATCCTTGAAGCGATACAAGACAGGCGTTTCGAACGCATCTGCGAACTGCTGAAGCACACATCGCTGCCGATATCAACAGTAATCGAACAGTCAGGGTATTCATCCTGCTCATTCGTTAAACGACAGTTTCTCAAGCGCACCGGCATGACCATGCGCAGTTACCGCCAACGGCATTCATAGCAAATTTCAGATAATCACAGAAGCAGACGGGTTTAACGCTTCTTGGCACCGGATTGCTTTTCCCTGGAGAATCACACACCCTTCAGAGCGAAGGGACACACCCTTCGGAAAAGTGAGATAAGTTTTAAAAAACTACAAATACCAGATTGATTGAATGTTTTATCTTGCTTTTTGTAGGGACAGGCCCGTTAAATACACCTTTCTCCGAAAGTATCTCAGCCTCGACAATCCGCCCACCCTTCTGTACGGCGGATACTATGAACGTGCCTTGTGCGCGCCAGTTGCGGAACCTGGCATCCTTCGGCTTCGGCCAGCGAGGAAAGATGTTTATTGCCCCATCCCAGCTTTGGAGCATCATATCCTGAAATGGAGCCATCACAGACAAAGTCTACGACCATGCACCTGCACGACCATAATTCTGAATTGCCATCGCCCAGACAAGGCCATTGGGATGTGGCAAAGTAGTCACAGCTGTCAAAATAGGCTTCGGTCTGCTCAAGATGGATCGCACAATATGCAATGCTAGAATCTTAAAACCTTGCGTGGCTGAACACCTTCCCGTTGAATCAACGCATTATGCCCCCCGCACCGACCGCTTTACGGACAACAAGTTCATCGTCACGCACACAGACGACCCTGTCGCCTTTCTGCAGCGTCAGTCGAACACGAACCCAGATGCGTTGGCCAGTGCAGATTCATCAGCCACAATCATCGAAACCTGGTCCCATCCGCCGGAAAGGTGCACGCTTGCACTTGTAGGTGTCACCTTCGTGCCATTCTTGTACCATTTTGCGTTCAGATAGCTGCTCGTCGCCACCTTTTCGCGCTCTGAAAGCTCGCGTTCATACACAAGAAGTTCGACGCTTGCAAAACCGCCCATGCGCCTGAACCACATTTTCCGAAATCCACAACCGAATGTCCGTTAAGCGCACTACGCTGAATATATGGAGTTCGCCCCAAACTAACCTATCCTCCAGCATTGAACGCATTGACAGTTCCAGATTTCGTCCGCCACGACCGAATACACCATCCTGCACTTCACGTTCGGTTAAGACACGATTCCATATGACCAACTCACCTATGCGCCCCCCACCAGAGTAGCCAAGCCCTTTGATCCAGCATGTCCTCTTATTATCATTGCCGTTAATAAAGATTCCGGCGCGGATATGGGTTGTCGACCGGTCCTTTCGATTAAAAGCATCCGAGTTAAACAGATTGCCGCCTCCATTCTGCACCGCCCGAAGGGTCTGTCCCCACTTTTTCCCATTTTTTCTCGCAGCCCCGGGGTCCCCACACACCATTTTTTTGGCGGATTCCCTTGTACTCGCAAGGTGCTTTCCCTGTATAGGTCAGCGAGTTTCCCAGTATGCCTAGATGAAAGGGTCTGTATGCAATAAAGAACCTATTACTCCACCTTATCCTTCCTGTAGAAGATTGCACGGGCAAGGAACACTGCGATCGCGCCAATCAGGTAGGTGCCACCGAAGATGGCGATTCCCTGCTGATACGAGAAATGCTGCCCCACATACCCAAGCACGGCGGTTGCAGGGCATCCGACGAAGAACGCACCGCAGAGATACACGCCCGTTGCGGCGGCACGGTAACGCGGCGCCACCACATCGAAGAGTCCTGCATAGAGGTTACAGTCGAAGAACCCTCCACCGATACCGAAAAGGAACATCATCACGCAGCTGAGGAAAAGCGTAGGCATGTAAACCATCGCCGCCATCGTCGGAGCGGAAAGGAAAAGTCCGATCGCCATGATCTCAAGACGCAATCCGGGGCGCTTTGACGCAAAGCGGTCAGAGAACCGCGCACCGGAGAAAATGCCGATGAAGCTGCCGATGTAAAACCAGAACACACCGTGAAACGCCGCAGCGCCCAAAGACAGCCCATAACCGCTTTCCTTGACAAGGAAGAGCGGCATGAACGTGCGGAAGCAGTTGGATCCGAACACAAGCATACCGAATGCAAACGTGAGCAGGATTGCGGATGGCTTGGACACCATCGCAAGCGCAGCCTCCTTGAACGATGCCCTGTCCTCTCCGTCTGCAGTCGTTTTGATCGGAGGCGTATCACGCAGGAATATGATGAGCATTAGAACCCACAGGATGCCTACGGCGCCAAATCCCCAGAACGCCCAACGCCAACCGCCTTCAGCAATGGAACCGAGCCACCCTGAGAGCGAGCTTGCGATGATTACGCCGAAGTAAAGTCCGATCTGATAGATTGACAGCGCGGTGGAACGGGTCTTCACATGGTACTGCGCAATGAGAGAACTGCACGATGCTGGAATCATGCACTGCCCGATGCCATTGAAGAAACCGTACATCACAAGCATTGACATGAATCCTCCGACCCATCCCGTGAAAAACACACTTGCGGAGAACATTAATGCACCGACGATGATCACCCATTTACGGCGCAAAAGGTCAGCGGCGATTCCGGCGAGCGGCACCATCAACGCATAGGAAAAGAGGAACACCGTACGCGAAAGCCCCCATTCGGCATCAGACGTACCGGGAATGTCGACCTTGATCTGTGGAAGCGCCGCGTTGAATATCTGACGAGCCGCATGCATGAGGAAGTAGGTGAAGGCCAACAGCCCCAGCATTATCCACTTGTACCGTCCTGAATCCTTTTCTTCAATCTGCATTTTGGTGTTTTCCTTTGGTTATGGTTGTTGAGAAAGACAGTTTATGCGTGAGCCTTGAGAAAGTTCTCGACCTCTTCACGGTTTGGTGCGCTTGGAGGACGGCCCGAAAGGCCACGGCACTTCAACGCGGAAACCGCCGCACCGAAACGCTGGCACTCCATGATATCCTGCGTCTCAAGATAACGGATGGCAAAACCGGTGTGGAACAAATCACCGCACCCTGTCGTATCGACAACCTTCTCGACAGGGAACGCCGGACATTTCACAAAATCTTTGCCATCAAAGCACATCGACCCACGGACGCCCATTGTGGCTCCACAGACCTTCGGGCGGTACTTCGCCCAGACCTTACGGACCGCCTCTTCAGCGTCGGTGAGTCCGGTAAGCTTGAGAATGAACTCCTCAGAACAGATCATGAGATCCGCAAGCGCAAGAATTTCCTGCGTACCATCCCTGTGCGTACCTGCATCATAGTTGACAAGAACGCCCGCTTCTCGCGCCGCCTTCGCGGCGGCAATGGCGGCGGCTGGCTGGTGTCCATCAAGGTGAAGCACCTTTGCGTTGCGGACAAGGTCTAGATCCACCTCATCTGCGGCAAGTTCGGTAAGACCTTCACGCGTCCATACACAGGAACGGTTGCCGGTCTTCTCCTCGATCCAGAGATAGGCGATGGCACTCGTAGCGCCCTTGCGCACCTTCATGAAAGAAGTGTCCACGCCCTGCGCCTCGAAATCGGCAAGGATCGTGCGTCCATCGGGATCATCACCCACCGTTCCGATGAAAGCGGCCTTCTTGCCGAGTGTCGCAGCACCGGCTGTTGAATTGCCCGCAGGTCCGCCGCCGAGAATGGCGTGGCTGAGCATCTGTACCTTGGTGTCCATCGGAATGAACGGCACCACGGCCAAATGGTC
>JAFXEA010000574.1 GCA_017521065.1 Kiritimatiellia bacterium
CCTCAACGTTCTCACGCTCATTGTAGGTAGGTATTACGACAATCGGTTTCATGTCCATGATTATACCATACATCCCACGTTCAGCCACTCACCGCATCAACGCTTTTCTACGCGCATGAAATCGATGTCCGGCGTTTTGGCGTAGGCGTTCGTGAGACGGACGGAGTGCACACCCTTCTTCAGCTCGACATCAAGATGCGTGTCGCCGAAACCGTCCGTCGCCTTCCCGATCCAGAGCATCGCCTTTGCCCCGCCGTCAATCTGGACATAGAACTTGCGCGGCTCCGGCGTGGAGACACGGAACGTAAGCCTGTACTTGCCGGACTCCGACACGTTGACGGACTTCCATATGAGGTCGTTAGACTCCCTTGCGCCAAGATTGACGACCGCCACGCCGCCGGACGCACCCTGCGCAGGAGCATAGTAGGCGCGTCCCTGCACCACGCAGCTGTTCGTAGAGCCGTAGGTGCTGTCGTCGATTTCGCTATAGTCCGAAAGATACGCCGTCTCCGCCTCATAGACGACCCGGTCAAGACGCTTCTCCGCATCGAGCCTGAAGAACTTGGCGGCATGCGGACGCACCTTGACACACACCTCATTCTCGAACTCCCCGACATCAGCGCGTTCCATCAGGTCGAACGCCGCGATCTTGCCGCCCAAATCAAGATCGGCAGCCCTCACCGTAAATTCATGGTCCGTGTCCTCCGCATTGTAGAGAGCCACATAGCGCGACTTGCCGAAAAGCTCATCCGCATCCTTCACGAGCAGGTACGCCTCGCCATCACGCGCCGCCACATACGCCTGAAGTCCAAGCGGATCCTGATTCATGCGAAGGAGGTACGGATTCGTCACGAGCTTCATCGTAGAAGGCGGCGTTATCCTTACATCGTTGCCGAGCACAAGCGGAGACGACATGATGCACCACATTCCGAAATGAGCAGCCTCTTCGTCGAGAGACATGCCCGTGTCTCCGCTGGAGCCGAACGCGGACTTGACAGCGCCCTTGATCTGTCCGACCTCAAGCATGTCAAGATCGTTGAAATGTCCGGCGCTCGCATATGCGCTCAGATAGAGATTCTCCGCAATGATGTTGCTTATCGACTTCCAACTTGCGCGGATGTCGCGCGTCGTGCGCCAGGAGCCGGCGATGTCCGCAGCCCATGTTCCCGGGAACGCCCAGCGGCAGATGTTCAGACGGACATCGGTGCGTCCAGTAGCTTTGATTGCATTTGCGATTTCGGTGTAACGTGCCTTTTCTTCAAGATGGAGGCGTCGTCCTCCGCAGTAGTCGACCTTGAAGAAATCAAAACCAAGTTCAGAGAAATGAAGCTGGCAGTCTGCGGCGTCGTGTCCGTAGAGGCCTGCCCCTATACCCGACTTGTCTCCACCATAGCTTGCACAGGTGTTCGCGCCAGCATCGGAATACGTACCGGCCTTCATCCCAAGCGCATGGATGCCGTCCACAGTACCCTTCATGCCGTTCGGAAAGCGCTTGGGATTGAAACGAAGCCGTCCGTCCGGACCGTGTCCGTCAAAGAAGCCGTCATCGATGTTCACATACACGTACCCGGCGTCCTTGAGTCCATTTGTCGCCATCGTCTTGGCCACGCCGACGATGATCTCCTCTGAGATGTGCTCGGCGAACGTGTTCCAGCTGGACCAGCCCATGAGCGGAGTATTCGGATTGGCCGGAGCCACAGGCTTTGCCATCTCCAGAAGCATTTCGGCGCGAGCTTTCATCTCCGCCTTGCGCTCCGGAGCGACACGGCTCATGTTCACGAACGCATCGCGTCCATCCTCGGATATGCGAAGGCGCTTGTCGCATTTGGGGCACTCGACGAAATTGACGGCCGCGAACAATGCGGCAGTAAATGTGCAGATCATGTCTGATTCTCCGTTTCGGTTTTCCTTGACGTGGGCTTATTCGCCCTTGAACTCGTCAAGCATCTTCTTGGCGCAGTTTGTGGTGACCGTCTCCGCGCCGCGGGAGAACGCAAGCTTGGCCTTGGCAAGATCGTCAATCGTCCACACATGGAACATGAATCCGGCGTCATGCACCTTCTTGATGAAGTCCGCCGTAATCGTCTCGGGGTTGAAGTGGATGTCCACGCCGTCCACACCAAGCTTCCTGAGGATATCGATGATATCCTCCGCCGTGTATGTACGCGCCTTCTCCCCAGTCGCCTTGTTCGCTTTGCCCTTGCCTCCGGTCAGCCAATACACGCGATATTCCGGCATCTGGCGCTTGAGCTCTGCGCAGACATCGTCACCGAAAGAGATGAAGAGCGTGTTTTTGGGCGTTGCGTTGCTCTGCCTCGCGAACACTTCCTTTATGTACGGAACCCATGAAGGGTCATTGTCCTTGACCTCCACGTATATGTAGCGGCCATCACGCGCAAGCTTAAGCACGTCCTCAAGCAGTGCGGGGCCGGTGGGATCATACTTGGAACCCTTCCACTTTCCCCACCCTCCAACATTCACCTTGGATATCGTATCCTTCCAGCTCGCCTCGGTGCATTTCTCATTGTGCCTGCCGCCGGTAGTGCGCTTAAGGTTCCCGTCATGGAACGTGAATAGCTTTTTGTCGGCGGAAAGATAGATGTCGCATTCGAAACCGAAACCGCGATCAACGGCCATCTTGAACGCAGGCAACGTGTTCTCGGGTGCATCCTTCGACTCGCCGCGATGCGCGATCAACGTGTCATACGCCGGCTCTTTCACTGCCGCAATGCCGGTAGCGACCACTGCCGCGACTGCGGCGACAACAAGACTCTTCATTTCATCCTCCTTATGATTTGTTGATAGCCCCGTATTGTACCACATAATCCCGAAAGGCAAACAGCAGAGGCAGTTGCAAAAACTCCCGTATTCAGAGGATCGCTTTCCATTAAATGGGACAACGGGCGTCTCGCCCGTTGATATCTAGGACGGGCAGGATACCCGTTCTCCCAGTATTGAGGTTTAGCAACTGCTTCAGCATTCAAACTATTTGCTATTTACTTTCAGCCTTTCTTGGGAATATCTTCGGTGGCGGTTCGGCTTCGCCTTCCGCAAGAACCCGTATCGGACGGATCTTCTGCGCCCTCAGACGCGAATATGCGTCCTCTTTCGTCTCCGCCATGATCTCACCCCTGTGCCGCACCCTGTCGGATGTCATGTACACGTAGGTAAAAGTTTTAAGTTGCAAGTCGAGAGTTGTAAGTTGGCGGTTTGGATCCGAATTTAGGTTTTCGGGTTCCAGGTTTCGAGTTTCTGGTTCCGGGGTACGAGTTCCGGGGTTCGGTTTCGGGTTTCGGGTTTGGGGTTCCAGGTTGTCAACTCCCAACTCACAACTCCCAACTCTTAACTTTCTCTCCCCTGCCAGCACTCGGTCCTTGAGCTGGTAGCCGCGCAATACGCCGCCGTCCTCGTACGTCTTGCGCCCCTTGAACACGACATAGTCGAACTTTCGCAGGACGAGCGTCACAACCTTCTCAGGGACGGACTTGTCGAGAATGACGTTCGCATCGCAATCAACGACGATCTTCGCCAATGCCGACGCAAGCTTTCCGTTCGCCGCCTCCCTGTGCGGCACAGTCATCGGCTCGAACGCCCCGCTTTCCGCGAACGACCGGATCGCCCGCACCGCATATCCGCCTTTCGCCACCGACACCTGCACATACCGTTCAAGCGGATGCTTCTTCATGTATTTCTTAGCGTTGCGAAGCGGCAGGACACGCTCTCCCGACGCTATCCTGTGTGCGTTGCAGGTGAAGTGCAGCGTCACGAAGAACTTGCTCTGCATGAACCGCTGGCGGAAATGCTCCCCCTTCTGCCCTTCCGGGACAAATGACGCCTTGCGGCAATGGAACTCGCATGACTTCTCAAGATGGAATATGCCGCGCGCAAAGTTCTCTTCCGTGAGCAACGCCCGCAGATACATTGCGTTGAGATTGGATTTCCCCCTGAGACAGCGTCCCGCAAGCTCGAAGAGATACAAGGTCCCTCTGTTTGCGGCGGCATCCACAAGTGCGCGGGGGATGGAACGGAACGCAGGAGACTCGCCGGCGCTTTCCTCGTAGAGAAGATACGGTTCCTCGACAGGCAGAGGGCTCGGCATCCTGAACGGATCGACCTTGGAGCTACGAGGAACGACGCCGACCAGGATCCTGTCGCCGTCCTTCAGGAGGAAGTTGCGCGATTCCGCGAACTCCTCCTTGAGCCAGCTCTTGCCGGTGCCGTGGTTGTCGAACATCAGCCGGAACGGAGCATGGTCGAACCATCTGTTGCGAGACGCCTTGCGCGGCTTCTGCACACGCAGCCCCCTGCACATGGCGAGCACCTGCTCCTTGCTCTTCCCCGCCCATGCGACCGGCAGCCCTTCCGTCGGCGATATCTTGCGTCCGGCGATGCAGTGCCAGTGCCACTTCATGTAGAGGGCCGACCAGCCGAGCAGGTTCCTTACGGCGGGAGGGACGGGCCAGCGGTTGTACCGACACTTGTCCACGATGGACTTCAGGACGTTGTATGCGTTCGGGTTGTCGAGCATCGGGAAGTCCGGATCCTGCCTGAACGCCCGGACTATCGCCTTCGGGTCCTCCGGCAGCGGATCGGGGAGCGCCTTGAACACGCGCCGCATCATGGAGAGGTGCTGGGCGAGGATGACATCCTTGACCATGCCAAGCCCCTCCGCAAGATCCTCGCTCATGTCCGCCGCGTCGTAGACGAACCTCTCCGTTCCGGCGACTGGCTTCAGCTCAAAGCGAAGCGACTTGCGGACGCTGTATCGCCCGATGGATTTACAGCCATCCAACCGCCTCCCCGCCATTTCTTTACTCTGCGTCACAATAACAAGGATTAGAAAAATGAAGAAGCTTATTTTTGCAGCAGCGGCCGTCGCCGGTATGGGCGCGTTCGCTCTCGAATCCGCCAACGTGGTTGGCTACAACGCTGGCTCTACCGGTTCTGACAATAACTTCGCCACCATCCCGTTTGCTTCCATCGGCTACAACACCGCCGACATTCAGCAAATTAAGCTTAGCGATGGTGGAGCAGGTGGCATTGGCTGGGGTACCGAAACGTTTGCAATTTGGGAAGGCCTTCCTTCTCCTGTTGTTGGGTCTGGCTTTGTATATTTGGATGCTTCCATGGATCCTACAGCTCAGGCAACCGATTATTACTGGGGTGATGCTGAGGGCAACAAGGCTGCGTATTCGATTGCTGCAGGACAGGGTATCATAATTAACTGTGCCGCCAATCTTGAAATCAGCACTTCTGGAGAAGTTTCTGACGATCAGATAGAGTTCACCACTGTTCAGGATAACAATTTCACGGGCAATCCGTTCCCCTCTGACATTGACATTCAGGCAATTAAGATCAGCGATGGTGGTGCTGGTACGATTGGTTGGGGAACTGAGACGTTTGCTATTTGGGCTGGGCTTCCTACTGCCGTTGTCGGATCGGGCTTTGTGTATTTGGATGCTTCCATGGATCCTACAGCTCAGGCAAC
>JAFXEA010000575.1 GCA_017521065.1 Kiritimatiellia bacterium
CCAGTGGCAACATTATAGAGTTTAGAGAAGAGTAATGGGGGATAAGAACAATTGTCAAAATTTTCCGTACCCCTTGCATAAACTGATGAAGTATGGTATATTGCACAACTTGACATTTACCCATATAGTCGAATTGTAGTCTGGAGAAGCGATGGCATCCAAAAAAACTGCAGATAAGGCAGTAAAGAAAGAGTCTGGAAAAAAGGCGGTTAAGGCCACCAAAAAGTCCGCCAAGGCGGTCAAGGTTGAGAGTGCGCCCAAGAAGTCTCGCCAATCGAAATTGGAGAAGGACGATGAGAACGTCGATCTGATTTCTGATGTATCTGACGAAGAGAATGCGCCTGATGAGGCAATGCTGGATGAAAGCATGGAGGCCGAGGAGCGGGAAGCCAGCCGTCTTGACCTTGAAGAGGTCGCGAAGCAGGCCGACCGCATTGAAAACCAGCAGCCGTCCGATGGTGACGGCACCGATGCCGATGCAAAGGAGGAGCTGGAGCTCGCTGGCGCGGTTCCCGTGGCTTCGCCTGCGATGGCCAACTCCGACGAATACGATCCGGAGAGCGTCGATGTGATGGCCGACTTCAAGGGTCGAAGCGTGCTCGGCGCCGAAGAGCGCAACGCGGTTATCCAGGAAGTCAAGCAGGTTGCGGAGAAGAACGGCGGCTATGTCACGTACGAGCAGCTGAACTCAATCGTTCCGCAGACGGTTCAGGATGAATCCACAGCCGACGAGTATCTCATGATCCTTCAGGCGCTCAACGTTGACGTCATCCGTGCGGACGATGTTGAGACCTACCGTGCGAACAAGGATCAGAAGAACGCGCCCAATCTTCGCAAGAACGGCGATTCCATAGAGGATCTCATCCGCATGTACCTGCACCAGATGGGGCAGGTTCCGCTTCTCACGCGTGAGCAGGAAGTGGAGATCTGCATGCGCATCGAGGAGGCGGAGGTTCGCGCCAAGGAGCTTTTCAACAGGTTCACGTTCGCTCCGAAGATGTATGCGAAGCTTCTCGACAAGCTTGAGCACATGGATGAGCGTTTCGACCGTGTCGTCACCGACAAGTTTGACGACAACCGCGATGCGTACATGGCGCAGCTTCCGAAGTTCCGCAAGCAGCTTGCGGATATCGGCAATAAGCTTGCGAAGGCCAGTCAGGAGTACGTGGCTCTCGTCAAGGCTCACACGCCAGCCGAGTCTGCTGAGATGAAGGCTGCAGAAAAGGCTCTTGCTTCAGTTCGTGGATCCCTACGAAGGGTGTTCGACAAACTCAATTTCAAGCAGAAGGTGCTTGAGCAGCTCTGCAATGAGGCGGATGAAAAGCTATTCCTCCCGTACAAGCAGCAGCTTGCGCGCCTGGCGGCGCTCAAGAAGTCTCGCCCGAGCAAGAAGCGCGAAGCCGAGATGAAAGAGGTCCGCGGCAGGATTGCCAGGTATGAGGCCGTGTTCGGCATGCCTCCGGAGGAGTTTCTCAACGATTTCGACATTCTGCGCACGGTTCTGCGCCGTGGACAGGATGCACGTACGAAGATGGTCGAGGCCAACCTCCGTCTTGTGATCTCCATTGTCAAGAAGTACATGAACCGTGGCCTTTCATTCCTGGATCTCATCCAGGAGGGCAATACCGGTCTCATGAAGGCGGTCGAGAAATTCGAGTACAAGCGTGGATACAAGTTCTCCACATATGCGACGTGGTGGATACGTCAGGCGGCTACGCGTGCCATCGCCGACCAGGCCCGCACGATCCGCATCCCTGTGCATATGATCGAGACGATCAACAAGCTAATGCGTGTGCAGAAGAAGCTTATCCAGAAGCTTGGCCGTGAACCTGTCGAGCAGGAGCTTGCCGTCGAGATGGAGATGACGCCAGATGAGGTCCGCAAGGTCTATCGCATGGCGCAGCAGCCGATTTCCTTGCAGTCCAAGGTGGGCGATTCCGATGACGCCAAGTATGGCGATTTCATTCCGGACACAACGGCGGAGAACCCTTCGGAGCAGACGGCGTATGCGATGCTCCGTGAACGTCTGCAGGAGATTCTGACGACGCTGACCGACCGCGAACGTCAGGTGCTGGATTACCGTTTCGGTCTTACGGACGGTTTTTCCCGCACGCTAGAAGAGGTCGGAAAACAGTTCAACGTGACGCGCGAGCGCATCCGACAGATAGAAGCGAAGGCTCTGCGCAAGTTGCGTCACCCCTCCAGATTGAAGAAGCTTGACGGATTCCTGGGGGCATAAAAATAAAGAAAGAGAAGAGGATGAAACAATGAGTACTGCTACACTTATGCTCGCCGCAGGCTGTGCGGCAAAATGCCCTCCGCATGCGATTGCGGCGGTTGCAGGTGCGTTGGTCGCCGGATTCGTGATTGGGCGTCTCACCAAGCGCTGCAAATGCTCTGGCAAGAAGCACTCCTGTGACGGAGCCGTCCGCAGGGAACGTAAGCCTGTCCCGCGCATGGATTCCGCTCGTCAGCCCGTTCCCGCCGGCAGCGTGGAGATATACGTCGGAAACCTCAGCTACGACCTTACGGACGATTCCCTCAAGGAGCTTTTCGCCAAGTACGGTACGGTTGCGTCCGCAAGGATCGTCCTGAACCGTTTCAACGGCAAGTCGAAAGGTTTCGGTTTTGTTGTCATGCCCCATCGCGATGAGGCAGAGAAGGCGATTGCCGCATACTCCGAGAAGGAGTACATGGGTCGCAAGATGCGGGTCAACGAAGCAAAAAACACAATTACGGAATGATGAGCGAGAAAGAACTCAAGGAATCCGCTTTGGAGGAGGAAAAGGGCACGGAGGCGACTTCGCAAGCCGCTGCCGAATCTCAGAAGGAGGCAGTTGACGAAACTGCTTCCGCTGAGTCCTCCGCTGAAGCCGCCGGGGCTGAAGAAGCCGGTGCCGCGACAGAGGAGACTCCTTCAGCTGAGCCTGACTGGAAGGATATGTACGCGCGTATGCTTGCGGATTTCGACAACTACCGCAAGCGCGTTTCCCGCGACCGGGAGGAACTTGTGAAGTTCGCCGCGTCCGAGACGGTCAAGGATATGCTTGTCACGGCGGACAATCTCGCTCTTGCCCTCGGGCAGGCGAAGGATCCGGAGGATCCGTTCGTCAAGGGTGTCCAGCTTGCGTACGAAAGTTTCCTGAAGGCCCTCAAGGATCACGGAGCGGAGCCTTTCGGGTCCGTCGGCGAAGAGCTTGACCCCAACCGTCATGAGGCAATAGCGACATTGCCGTCCGACACCGTAGAGGAAGGCAAGATCTCAACAGAGGTTAAGAAAGGCTGGATGTTGAACGGACGTCTCCTGCGCGCGGCGCAGGTCGTCGTATCATCTGGTCCGGCAAAGTAACAGAGGCAACATTGCGTCATGGCGGATAAGAGAGACTATTACGAGGTGCTTGGCGTATCCAAGTCGGCGAGTGCGGACGAGATAAAGTCCGCATACCGCAAGCTTGCGATGAAGTACCATCCCGACCGCAACCCTGGCGACGAAGAGGCCAAGGCCAAGTTCCAGGAGGCGTCTGAGGCGTACGAGGTGCTGTCAAACGACGAGAAGCGTCAGCGGTATGATCAGTTCGGGCATCAGGGCGTGAATTTTGGCCCTGGCGGATTCGATTTCGGACGCGACTTCTCCCATTTCCAGGATATCGATCTTGGAGACATACTCAATTCCGTCTTTGGTGGCGGAATGGGTGGAGGCGCATTTGGCGGGATGTTCGGCGGTGGACGCCGTCAGGCGAACCCCGATGGCCCCCAGAGAGGCGCCGACATGTCGATGGAGCTTGAGGTCGATTTCGAAGAGGCTCTTTTCGGAAGCGAACGCACCCTTGATCTCACGTTACCTGAAGAGTGCGACCAGTGTCATGGCTCCGGAGCCGCGAGAGGTTCGAAGCGTACTACCTGCTCCACTTGCGGCGGACGCGGAGCGGTCGTGCGCGGAAACGGTTTCTTTCAGGTGCGTCAGACGTGCCCGAAGTGCGGCGGCGAGGGGTCTGTCATCGAGCGACCCTGCCCGGCGTGCCATGGATCGGGGCAGATGCGCGCGAAGCGTCAGGTTACGCTGCGCATCCCGAAGGGGGTGGATACCGGGTCGCGTCTCCGTCTCGCCGGAAAGGGCGGTGGCGGATTGCGCGGCGGAGAGCCGGGGGATCTGTATGTCGTCGTTCGCGTTCGCGACTCCGAGATTTTCATCCGCGACGGACTGGATCTTGCCGTTGATGTGCCGGTATCGCCGATTTCGGCGGCAGTCGGCGGGGATGTGGACGTTCCGACGCCAGATGGCGTTGCGAACCTGAAGATTCCGTCCGGCACCCCGAACGGCAAGCTTTTCCGTCTGCGCGGAAAGGGGATGCCGTCCCTTAGGGGGATGGGCACCGGAGATCTTGTGGTGCGCATAGTGTTCGAGGTGCCTCAGCGCCTTACGGCGAAGCAGCGCGGGCTTCTCGACGACCTTGCGAAGATTCTCGAACCTGAGAACTTCCCGGAGTCGCAGCGGCTTTCTGCAGCGGCGAAGCAGTTCTATTCCCGCAAGGAGAAGCTTACTAAATAGCAGGACGGCACGGTGTTGTCCTTGACATTGAAAACGCAAAACAGAAGAAGGAGAGAACATGAACAGAAGAGATTTCATCAAGACCGGTTCCGGCGCTTTTGCAATTGCGGCTGCAGGATGCGCAATAGGTGACGCGGCAGCTTCCAACCGTGTCAGGCTTGCAATTGTCGGCTGTCACGCGAAGGGCCGAGGAGTGGCTGTGCTCAAGGCTGCAATGCAGGTGCCGGGCGTTGAGATTGCATACGTGTGCGATGTCGATTCCCGTGCGCGCGACTTTGCCGCAGATCTCGTTGAGAAGACGAGCGGTTTCAAGCCGAAGAAGGAGAAGGATCTGCGCAAGGTTCTTGAGGATAAGGAACTCGACGGCATCATTTCTGAAACGCCTGACCACTGGCATGCCTACTCTGCGGTTCTTGCGATGCGTGCCGGCAAGGCTGTGTACGTCGAAAAGCCCTGCGCTTTCTGCCCGCGTGAAGGCGAGATCATTCTCGATACGTGGAAGAAGACCGGTATGGTGTTCCAGATGGGCAACCAGCGCCGCGCATCGCTTACGTACAAGAAGGTGTTCGACTATCTGAACGAGACGGGTGCTGCCGGCGATCTCCGCTGGGCGAAGTGCTGGTACATGGCCGACCGTGCTTCCATAGGCAAGGGCAAGAAGATCAACGTGCCGGAATGGCTCGATTGGGAGCTTTGGCAGGGCCCGGCTCCGCGTCAGGATCTTCTCAGCAACGTGGTCCACTACAACTGGCACTGGTTCCGCAATTGGGGTACTGCTGAGATGGGCAACAACGCTCCCCACTTCGCAGACGTCGCCCGCTGGGCTCTCGGCGTCGGTTATCCTGAGGCTGTGCAGTGCTCGGGCTCGCAGTACTTCCCGAAGGATGACGACTACAACTTCCCGGATATCTTCAATGCCTCCTTCAAGTTCCCCGGCAACAAGCTCATCACGTTCGAGCTCACGAGCCACTGCCGCGAGAAGCCCTACATGGACGCTGGTACCGGCGCGATGGTGTACGGAACGAAGGGATCCGTGTATTTCGCCGCGAATGACACGGCTTGCCTCTACGATCTCAAGGGCAAAGAGGTGAAGCGTTGGCATGCCGGCGGCAGGACGGAGGCTGGTTCCACGACCAATCCTACAGCATC
>JAFXEA010000053.1 GCA_017521065.1 Kiritimatiellia bacterium
CCGCGCACCTTGCCGTACAGCTCAACGAACCGCCGGACTTCCGCCTTTACCTTGCGCTCCGCCGCGGCGCGGCGCATCGCGTCTGTTACTTTCGGGTGATCTTTGAAAAGAAGCTTTGCAAAATCCGCCTTCCGATAATGGGAGCGAGCGCTCATCTTGGGAGCCGTACATATGAATTCGGGATTGTGCACCGTCCGGCAGAACCTTATCCCGTACGCATCACCGCCAAAAGGCTCTATTACCGGAAAACCGGCAAACGGCAACTTCAACTCAAAAGTCCAATGGTCGGCGCGCCTAAGGGTCTTTATCTTCATCCCCTTGACGCGAAACGACGAGTCGCCGTTTTTCATGTCCAGCATCTTGCCGAGCGGATTTATCGCCATGTAAATGAAATCCGAGTCACCCTCGTTCGGCGTATTCAGCAGAATTTCCATGCAGTCGTCGTTATAGACGGCAAGATCGTCCTGGTCGAACTGCGCGGTAAGCTTCTCCATCGGCTGATACATGGTGCCGCAGATGTACAGCGCCTTGGATGAATACATCATCCTCACTTCCGTCTTGAATGGCTCGCCCGTACCCGTCTTCACCGTGAACGCCGTTATCGGCTCGGCCTTGCGCCATATTCCCTTAGCAGGATCGCCATCGACGACGAAATCGCGCACATGCACAACCGGAAAGACTTCCGGCGTATCGTACAGGCTCGCAGGAGCCGATTTGCCGTCGTCTGCCGCAATCGGCTCAAATACCCGCGCAATTGCGGCGAATGACATTAATGGCGTAAAACAGAAACTATACGACTTCACAGCTGCCTCTTTCCTGTTTTTTCGTCTTACAGACTAAAGTCGGGATAAAGGCACACGCGGAAACCCGCTCTGCGTGAATTGTACGTCTGATGCTCTCCTGAACGAATATTGCATTCAATGTTCGCAGAAGAATACGAACCACCCTTCATAACACGGTAGTTTGTGTCATGCCCCAGCTGCGGTGACGATGAACCACGTGGGTCGATACCGCCCTGCGGCAATTCCGATGAAAAGTATCTATCCAAACAGAATTCCGCCACATTCCCCAGCATGTCGTAGAGTCCGAACGCATTGGGAGCATAAGAACCGACAATGTTCGGCCCTTGTGACAGATCGCAATCCGAAGGAGCGAGAGCATCCGAATCAGGAGCATTAACATTTCTGGCTCTCATGATGAACTGCGCATCCGAAACGGAATATGCATTACCCGTGTAAAGATCGGTATTATTTCCGCCTCTGCAGGCGAACTCCCACATTGCCTCTGTAGGCAGATCGAAAACCAGACCCGTATTGTTCTGCATACGCGCAAAAAAAGACTTGCCGTCCGCACCAAGCGAAGTGTGATCGCCATCCGGCCACATATATCCATATTCATCGACTCCTCGCAGATCGTTGCCCCAGTAAAGATTCTCGGCGGGACGATACGCGGAATAGAGAGGGTTGTTATGCTGGAAAGAACCATAGGCCGGAGCCCGTATCTTCTTGTACTGGGTTTGCGTCACTTCGAACACGCCTATGTAGAAATCGTTCGTGAACGACGTATCAAACCCTGGAAGCTGGCCTTTTCCCGTAACATATAGTCCCTGAAGGACTTTGAAAGATTTTCCTTTCGCCGGAATTTTGCGCAGAGCCATATGCGTCGACTTGTATTTGACGTCATTGGTTACGCCTGTCCATATGATGACATCGTCCAATCCCGTGGTAAAGCCGGGATCTATAGCCCCGAAATCCGTCTCCACCGCGCCCATCTCTCCGTTGAGCAGCATCGCGCGCGTTACATCCTGCACATCGTACGGAGATTCGAGATTCACGATCTTGTAGAGCACCTCATTATACTTGTCATCGGCAGGCACAACGGCAACCTTCACCCGGAAATCGGGAATCGACGCCTTTGCCGCCCCGCACGCCTTAACCGGATCTATGTAGAACGTCTTTACGCCTCCCTCCTTGATCGCAAAGCGTTCACCCGAGAGCGCATTTTCAACAAGCTTTGAATCAATCTTGTTCGCGCCGTTGTAGATTTCAATTGCCAAATCGACTGGCGATGTCACATCGACCAAGGTGCACTCCACCTTCACGCTCGTAGACCACGGCCATTGCTGACGCACGATCAGTTTCTCGACATCAGCCGCGTGCGACACGGCGGCGATTGCGGCGAACATTCCGGCCAACAGGGATTTCTTTGCGTTTTTCATTTCGTCATTCCTTTAATTCTTGAAATTGAATTTATCTCAACACCATTACGCATCCGGGGTTGCATACCAGCACGTCTGCCGACATTGCCGAATCCGGCAACGACGCCGCAACCGACAAATTCCCGTGTCCGCCCGCCGCCAAAGCGCACCAACCCTGCGCGCCATCAAGTTCGCCGGGAACGGCCGTGGCAGACGCGCCCTGCACAGATATGGAACTCGTTCCGTACGGAACCGGAATGACGAAACGAGATGCCACCTTTTTCCATGTCAATCCCTCGCCCGAAAGCCGGCAGCGCGAGGAACAGCCCTCGTCCGCCGACCGCACCCCTTCGATTACGCCCAAGACCGCAGTACGTTCGGTTCCGTCATCGAAGGACAGCGTCAATCTGTACACATTCTCCCTGTCCGGAGAAGAGGCCTCTGGCAGTTCGAGCCTGCAGATGCCGCCCGGAAGATCTAAATACGTGCGTTCGTATCCGACACCCTCGACATGAAGCGTAGCGGTCTTGGCCGTCCTCGGCATGTCGACCGGAAGCTCCACAACATTGTTGGTTGCGGTTCTCCAGAACGAACTCAACTCCGGCCGCACATGCACAAACATGCGGTCGCTCATCAACTCTGAAACGGCAAAAGCCACCGTAAACGGCAACATCGCCACCGCCGGCAAAATAATTCTTCGCATCACCATACCATCCTTTCTAGATGTTCAATTTTCCACCAGGACATATGGTATCAAATACATTTTTTTTTTCAACCAAAATCACGGTTGGGAAAACCGTTCCCCTTTCACATTATTGTTCACACCATCTC
>JAFXEA010000576.1 GCA_017521065.1 Kiritimatiellia bacterium
GCGTTAACGACACCGCATCTCGACATCCGTCATACGCCTATCTGTCCCAACGGCGGGAAATGATATCAGAAACCACCCGGAAAGTAAATGAGAATTCTATTCGGATTAATTCTCCGAGTTATCTACAGAGTGTCTTTTTATTATTATTATTATTTGACAAACTGCGTTCTCTTGTTTACGCCTTTTTATACTGCTGAGATTCAGAGGAAAAGGAAAAAGGGAATGAAGTGCAGAGATGAGAATTCTATTCGAATCAAAATAGGCAAATACAAGCCGTTATGGTCCGGACAAAGTTAATGTCTGTATTTAACTGGCGGATAGTCCTCAATCTGCCGCAAGGCGCATTAAGGATAACGCACCTACCGATATCGCCCTTATTGTGACCAGCACAATAATCACTCAATTAACTCTAAATCCATCTTTTGTTCATTTGGAGATCGGCGGAATGAAAAGCGAGAAGTCATTGAATGTTGTTTGCTTCTGTGCGGATGCAGGGAACGTCACCGCAAATACGTTCATCCCATTCTTGAGCGAGGCCGAATCAAGGCTGTACGTACATACTCCATCCTTGACGGATTTCGGTGCGACAGATACTCCATTGCAGACAAGATCAAGCTTGACATCGCTTCCAACAGTCAAACCACCGCCGACGCGGAGAACATCTGTCTGCCTAATTCATTCAGCAGCATATGGGTCGTCGAGTGAAACAGAAGCAAACCTGATCCGGTCTTCTTTATGACATTGCGGAATAGAGATATTGTCCGGTCGCATTGTTCGTTACCGTATATGCCTTTTCGGCAGCAAAAAGGACATTGCCGGTCCTGAGCGCATTATTGGTGAAACGAATCGTAAAAGACAGTATCGTATCGTCAAACACGGCGTCATTATTGTTGACATAGGCTACCTATTCTCCGATGGAGTTCGTCCAGTTCTTCTCGGTAAGATCCCAAATTTCGGAGTATTTGCCCGTCCATGTGTACGTCTCGCCAAAAGCCACAAACATCGCAAAAGCATTTTTGAGTTTTTCTGTCACCATTGAGGCATGGGCAGATGCCTATAGTTGGCAGTTGGGGACAGACCCCAAAAACGAGCTTGCTTAATGCATGCCCTCTGCCGATTTAGCCGCATCCCAGAGTGCATCCATCTCGGAGAGCGTCATGTCCTTGAGATTGCGCCCCTGAGCCTTCGCCCCCGCCTCGACTGCGCGGAAGCGGCGAGAGAACTTCTTGGTGGTGTTCTCCAGCGCGGACTCTGCATCTGCCTTGAGGTGGCGGGCAAGATTCGTCACCGCAAAAATGAGATCGCCCAGTTCTTCCTTCACGTGCGGATCAAGAGAGGTGTCGGATGATTCCGAAACCGCCTCCTCCAGTTCACGTATCTCTTCCTTGATCTTCTCGAGCGGGCCTTTCGCATCCTTCCAATCAAAGCCCACACGAGATGCCTTTTCCTGTGTACGCTGCGCCTTTAGAAGCGCAGGAAGAGAGGCCGGCACTCCATCAAGCGCGGAATGGCGCAGTTCCTTCTTGTGCTCCTGCTGCTTGATCTGTTCCCAGTTCCTGAGAACCGCCGCAGGGTCGTTGGCCACCACGTCACCAAACACGTGAGGATGACGGCGGACAAGCTTGTCGGATATCGCATTCGCGACATCGTCGAACGAGAAATCGCCTTTCTCTTCCGCCATGACACACTGGAACATCACCTGAAGAAGGACATCCCCAAGTTCCTCGACATGGTTGTCCTTATCCTCCGGACGATCCATCGCGGCAAGAAGCTCATACGTCTCCTCCAGCACGCACGGCTTGAGCGTCTCAAGCGTCTGCACCCTATCCCACGGACAACCCGTCTCCGGATTCCGGAGACGGGTCATGATGTCGTGCAGTCTTTCTATGCCGGTCATCAGGAGACCTTCAACATCTTTAGCACGATGTCGGCGGCGTTCTTGTCGACGGTATCGACAACATCATCCGCGCCACCAAAGTCCTGCCACTCGACACGCTTGTTGGAAACGCCAAGAGCGCTCATGCCGGCGACGAGTGCCGCTCTCACGCCGAAGCCGGAACCGGTGACGGCGGCGGTGAGCATCTCGTGGAGACCATTGAGCCGGCAGGCGCGCTTCCACGCATCCCACTTGCAACTTCCGTAGGTGGAAGAGGTCTCGGCGTGGACCACGACCTGCGGATCGGCGATTGCCTCTGCAAGCGCTGCGGCATCGCCGCGCGTTGCGACAACGACCTTCACGCCCTTATCCTGAAGGGCCTTGATGAAGTTCTTGAACGCGGGAGTGACGGCGGCTGCGGCTTTGGCTGCGACAGCTGCATTGAACGCGGCGTTCAGCTCACGTGCGACAGCAGCGGGTTCTGCCTCGCAATCGACCTTGCCGAAAAGCTCGGCGAGTGCACCCTGATAGTTTCCGCCGGCAAGGTGAAGCGCCTCAAGCCTTGCGTCAAGCGTAATTCCGTATCCCTTAAGAATGCTGGATGCCGTTTCGAAAAGAATCTCTGAACCGTTGAGAACGGCGAAATCGAATTCGACAACAACACCTTTAGACATCTTCGCCATTTCAAAAACTCCTTATTTCTTGACAACGCGGGTCTTGCGGACACGAGGCTGGCCGATCTCACGGAGCATCTTGCGGAAACGGCTGTTGCGTACGTTGAACGGCTTGCCGCCCTTGACGCGATCAAACTCGCATGCGCGGATCGTGTTGGAATCATCCTCATCCTTGCCGACGACACCACCGACACCGGCGAGAGCCGAATCGACGGCAAGTGCGCAGCACTTCTGGATGAGCTCAAGATCCTTCTTGCAGGGAGCGGCGGAACGGGCGAAATAGCCACTCTTGAACACCTGAGTCTTCTCCGCACCAAGAAGCTCGCCGAAACGCTTGGCGAAGTACTGTCCGACGTTGACCTTGTCGAGTCTGGGATGACCGAAGGCGTCCACAGGAACCTCCTCGCCGCGCTTGCGCATCTCTGCGATGATCTCCTTCACACAGGCACCTTCAGACACGAAGATGTTCACGCGGCCAAGCTTATCCATCACAGCCTTGAGACGGCGGGCCTCAGCGGCGAAATCGATCTTGGACTCCGGAACGTACACAGCGTTGAGGTCGAGATTCTCCTTGGACCAGCCGAACGACGGAACGAGGTTCGCCTTGACGGAACGGAGCATCTTGCGGTAGTAGATGCCAGTGAAAGCGGTGAGCCATCCGCAGTTGCGCCCCATCACCTCGTGGATGATGAGCGAACGGGGAGAGGCGCTGCCTTCCTTGACCACGTTCCAGAAATACTTCGCGCCCTCTTCCGCCGCCGTGTAGGCGCCGAGAGACTGCTTGATCGGATAGACGTCGTTGTCGACGGTCTTCGGAAGACCGACCACGATAAGCTCGTAGTTGTTCTTCGCGAGATAAGCCGCGAGATCGGCGGCGGTCGTGTTGGTATCGTCTCCACCAATCGTGTGGAGCACATCCACGCCATCCTTTACGAGCTGGTCTGCGGCGACCTTCAGCGGATCCTCGCCTTCCTTCACGAGTCCACGCTTGACGCAATCCTTCACGTTCGTGAGCTTCACACGGCTGTTGCCGATAGGGCTGCCGCCGTGCTTCGTAAGCTTGAGGGCGTTCTTGCGGACCTCGTCCGTAACCTTGATAGACTCGCCCTTGAGAAGCCCCATGTAACCATCGAGATAACCGATCAACTCAACATCCGGTGCCTTCTTCGTATATTCGTCGATCAGGAAACCAATCGAACTGGAAAGACACGGCGCAAGACCGCCAGCCGTAAGAAATGCAACCTTTTTGACCTTCTTAGCCATAATTATAGTCCTTTCAATACATTTACTGTTTCAATCGCGGCCTGCATGGCCGAAAAACCTTTATTTCCCTGCTTAGTGCCGCACCTTTCGACGGCCTGCTCGAGATTTTCCGCATTCACGATGCCATCCGTAACCGGAACGCCCGTTTCAAGGGCGATCTCCGTGAACGCGCGCGCAGTGGTCTCGTTGATAAGACCCGCATGTGCGGTGGCGCCCTGCACAACCGCACCCATGGCGACAACGGCATCGTACTTCTTCGATTTTGCAAGAGATTTCACCACTACGGGCAATTCATACGCGCCCGGAACGCGCACAAGCACAAGATTCTTCTCATCGCCGCCAAGGCGAACGAAAGCATCCACTGCGCCTTTCACCAGCTGCTCGACGAGAAAAGAATTGAAGCGGCTTGCGACCAAAGCGATCTTCATGCCCTTCGCTTCCAAATTTCCGTTCACTTCTTTCATTTTTTAACCTTCTCTAATAAGAAAATGTCCGTTATTTTACCATAACACCGCAGTATTGTCAAAAACAACACCGCGACAAAAACAACGCGCGATGTTTTTTGGGATGTATGGTTCCGGTCGGCGGTTTGGCACATCAGCCAAGGCGCACGCGCGGATCGAGCCAGGCGTAAAGCAGGTCCGTAACAAGGTTGACGCCCTGATAGAGCAGTGCACCCAGTACAACAACAGCCCGCACCACCGCCATGTCGCTGGAGTGGATTGCGTTTATGGATACGTTACCGAGCCCGGGGATTCCGAAAAAGCTCTCAAGCATCAGCGAGCCCGTGAAAAGATACGGTATCGCAAGGGAAATGTAGGTGACGATCGGAATGAGGGAGTTGCGCAGGACATGCACAAACAGCACTCGCGCCTCGGAAAGCCCCTTCATCCGCGCCGTGCGGACATACGGCTTGTATATCTCGTCCAGTATGGCTGTGCGGAAGAACCTCACATCCACGCCAAGGCTTGATATTATGCCGATGATCACAGGCAACACCAGATAGAACGCGCTTTCATATCCCCACACGGGGAACAGCCCCATCTTGAACGCCAGGATGAACTGTCCTGCAAGCACCCACACCACATAGTTGACGCTCATCAAAACCGTTGAACCTATCAGCACTACCCTGTCGAGATTGCCGCCGCGCCCCGCCGCACAGAGCATCGCAAGCATCAGCCCCACGACCGTACCGCCCGCAAGTATCGGAACCGTAAGGGACAGCGATGGCCCCACTCCCCGCTTGAGCACATCAATGACAGGCTCATCCGCCTCGGTCGACACCCCGAAATCACCCTTGGCGAGATCGGTGCAGAACTTCACAAACTGCTTCGGCAACGGCAGGTCATAACCGTACTTGTGGTTGAACGCCGCTATCGACTCTGCAGTGGCATTCTTGCCAAGTATGACCTGAGCCGGAGAACCTCCGACAACGTTGAACAAAACGAAGGTGAGCAGTATTATCCCGAACGTTGTCGGAATCACCTCAAGAAGACGCTTTCCTATGTATTTCAGCATTGCTCGACGCCATTGACGAAACTGATGAAAAGATCACGAAACAGATCCAGATGCTCTGCCTGCCATTGAAGCGATTTCATGACAAACAGTCCCTTTTCGGGAAACTTGTACTTCGCAGGGATCGGCGGCGAAAAACGAATCAGCTCCTCGCGCTGGCGCCTGTACCGGAAGAGAAGCGCACGAGTGCGGCTTTCAAATCCAGCAAGGAATCGTTCACATAGCACGATACGATGAGCAAGCGGGGTCTGACGTTCCTGAAGACGTTTGCGGAACGAATTCGCATACTCCCGCATATAGAAACGGGCGGCAGCGATGAAGTTCTCTTCTGTGCACGAAAGATCCGGCCACGCGCACGTACCGCGTATGGAACAGGTAGAGACGCTGTTCGGCATTATACGGTCGCGCTCTGAATCCCACGCGAACCGATAAATCTCCTTGCCGATTCCGTACAGCGCGGAATTCGTCTCGGCATCGTACTTTTTCATTACAAGATTCTGCGCGGCGGCATCGCCCATAAGGTATGCGATCTTCTCCTGTGCCGCCGGATCGGCGATGAGATTCGCCGGAATCACGCTGAGCGGCTCACCTTCGCAGCGTGTGCGGATGTAGTAGTCGTAGAACAGCTTCCGCTTTCCGAACGACTGGTGGCGCAGCAGGCGGTAATCGGGGAGATTAACACCTATCGCCTTGAACCCTTCAATGCGCGCAAGAACGTATGCACCATAACCGTCCGTGACGCTGGAAAGCCGCTTCTCCACATAGGATAGCGTAAGCGGACGGCAGTTTGTCTTGAAGACGATTTCGCGCGTACGGCCTTCGCCAAGCGCAAGGTTGCGGTCCGCCTCCGTGTCCTCGGTGCGCAGTTCGTAGATGTTGGCGTATTCGATGAACTCGTCCTTGCTGAGGATGTTCCGGACATTGGACAGCAGAACCTCAGTGCGGGCATCTGCGCCGGGATGGTACTGCGGCGCACCGTTGATGAACGTCGCGCCCGGAAGCGCAGTCCTGCGGTCGTCGAACGCGATGGCCGCGCCTTCTCCGGAAACGGCATACACCTCACCCGTAAGGTTCATGTACAGCGACTCGGCGAACGCCGGCGAATTCTCGTCCGCAAACTCCGGCCGCGTCAGCAGCGCACGGAACTGCGTATCGATCTCCGCGATTCGCCCGGGGGCGCGATCCGGCTCGGTCGCAATGTCCGCAAAAAGCTCCTCAAGCCTCGGAACGATCTTCTCTATCGCGCTTCCGCGCATAAGACCGAAGAACTCTATCTCGTGATGTCCATGGAACTTAGGCTGGCGGGCAAAGGACGTCTCATTGCCTTCATACACATCCACAAGCTCCGCGAGCGCTGTCTTGAACGCCTTGAAATCCGTGGACGCCAACCCAGCCATGCGGTGAAACTCCGGCCATGAAAGAAAATGT
Source organism: Kiritimatiellia bacterium (assembly GCA_017521065.1). GTDB lineage: Bacteria > Verrucomicrobiota > Kiritimatiellia > RFP12 > UBA1067 > UBA1731. The sequence goes on from JAFXEA010000576.1 coordinate 6,757, forward strand.
ACGCCCTTCACCGAATGGTAGTAGCCGATAGACGAGGATATCCGCTTGCGGCTCTGCGCGACAGCTGCCTTGATTCCCGCCTCAGACCATGCCAGCGGCTTTACGCGCCACTCAAGACCACGTTCGCGGAAGTACTGGAGCGTCTCATCGTTCCGCTCGGCCATCACGACATCCTCCAGACCAAACCCAAGACCCCTGACCAGCCAATCGTCGAGAACGACAAGTTTCGGACACGGAACGTCGCGTTGGGAAAGCTCAAGCTTGCCGTCCACCACGTTGCCGACAAGAACCGAATGCATCATCGCATCAGAGCGCTTGTCCATCGGAAGATCGCAAAGATCCCAGAACTTGCCGGAAAGGAGCGGAAGCGCCGCAACGCTGTGGTTGCCGCCCGTGACCGTCATGAGATGACCGAACGTCCCTGGGCAGAGATCGTTCTTCTCGGCGACGAGCACTGAAGCGTGTTCATCCATGCTCTTCCATACATCCCGCTCGAACACAAGCGTGTCCTGTCCGAAGTCGTACGCATGGAAAACCCTCTTCACACCCATTGCGACAGTCTCGACCTTGCCGGGACGTCACACGGATTCGCTCTGTATCTTCTTCAGGAACTTTCGAACGGAGGACTTCTGCATGGATCGGTCTCCTATCTCATCTTTTCGTGATGCATAAGTTCATGGGTGAATTCCGCGAACGCAGAAAGGCCGGCGTCGTGCGCCGCATGGTGCAAGTTGGCGAGCGCACGCGAAATGTACTTCTCGAACTGCGGCTGTCCCGCCGTCGACAGACGGCAGTAGGCGCCAAGCGCCTGGCAAAGACGCTGAACCGCCGCAAGGACAATCACCTCCTCCGTCGGTGCGCCCGGAGCGAGCTTTGCCGCCAACTCGACAAGCAGCTTGCGGTCAGTGTCTTCCATGGGAACATACGGATCGAAGAGAACGGAAGCGACATCATATGCGGCAGGGCCTGTCCGCATTCCCTGATAGTCGATGAGCCAAGGCTTGGATATGTCATCGCCGGAATACAGGATGTTCGCGCTCTGGAAATCACGATGCACGAGCAACTTGGGTTCTGCAGAAAGCTTCTCCGCCACAGACTCCAGCTCCTTTGCCGCCGCTTCGGGAATCGCCTCGAACCCATACCGTCCAACAACACATTCCTTCTCGAAAAAGCCCCGCTCCCATGCAAAGAGCTCAGCCCCAAATCCAGGCTCAAGCTCCGGAAGGTCTTCTGCGTCCACGGGAATCGTCCAAAGCTTCTTCAGCAGATCGAGAACCGGCAGATAGAGCTTCATGAAGTCCGCTCCCTTTTTGTTCGCCGCATCCTCAAGCGATCCGCCCTGTATGAACTCCGTTGCGTATGCGTTGCTTTCGGGGAGATCGGCGAGAAGCTTCGGGACGCGCACACCCTTCGCCGCCAAGAATCGTGTGATTGCGGCAAAACGCGCATTCGCATTTTCCTTGCGGACTTCCTCGTACACAACGCCTAGGATTGGCGGCGTAGTATTGTTGGCATCCTCCGAGAATCCACGCACAAGCTTGTAGAACATCCTGTCGGAGCCGCGCGCACCAAGATACTCGGCGAGCGTTTCGTCATCATTCCACCCAATGGCGGCAACAAGCGCATTGAGGCGCTTGTCGCCGAAGAGCGAAGGCGCCATCGGCTCAGAATTCAATTCACGATAGACCTCGCACGTTCCGGCATCGCACCACATCGCCTCCGGCTCCTGAACGCCAACGACGAATTTTGCGTCCGTCATCATCGCCTTCTCGTATGCATCGACGATGGAGCAGAATCCAGAATCACCCTTCTTCACGGGCGGCAGATAGTCCGCAACCTCAGGCGAGAGGATCGCAACGCCCGTGTACGTATAGGTGCCGGGGAAGCCTGCGTCATCGGAGCGCCAGTTGCAGACGCACCCTTCCGGATCAGCCTCGATGGTGCGCGGGCCAAAATCTTCGGACATCCAGCAGGCGGCGAAACGTCCGCTCTGCTCGAAAGCCTCTTCGATCGGCTCCGGATCGAGATCCTCCACGACGATATCGCCGTTCACGAGCCAGAAAGGCTCGTTGCCGATCCACTCCATCAACGGACGCAGAACGCCGCCAGTACCGAGAATCTCATCCTCGCGCGAAACGGATATCTTGACGCCCTTCGCCGCGTCCCCCTGATACTCCTTGACGAAATCCTCTATCTGGTCCGCAAGATAGTGGGCATTGACCGTTATGTCCTCAACACCCCACGATACGAGCATGTCGAGAATGCGCGCAAGCATCGGCTCTCCCATGACAGGGAGAAGCGGCTTCGGCCTCGACAGCGTTAACGGACGCAAACGGGTTCCGAAACCCGCTGCGAGAACAATGGCTTTTCTTACCATCTGCACCTCTTTGACTGAACCTTTATCATGCCTTGAATTATAGCACAATTCAATCCATCCTGGTGTTTATCCATTTTTCGTGCACTACCTTTGTCTTATCATGTTGCGGGGAGTTTTCAGAAACGCATCAATGCGGATGCAGTGGGTATGTTTTCCTAATACCGGGAAAATAGTTCCCTGATACTGTCGATTACGCTTGGGACCACTACCCAAGCACCATTCCTATACGGTGTAAGTCAGGTTCGTCATGGGTGTAAGAACGCCTTATCATGGGTGAAAGCTTGCTCCCTCATGGGTGAAAGGTCTTAACTTGACGGCACTTTTCGTAAAAATGCCGTCATTATACCCATAAATGTCGTCACTTTTGGAGGAAATGCCGTCTTTTCAAGTGCTTTCATCCGCAGCAGAGCTTTCTTTCATCCGTAACAGAGTTTTCTTTCACCCGCAACAGAGCATTCTTTCACCTAAACCACTTCACCATTCGCCATGCATAGAGGCACTTAGGAAAACGAGCAGCCTGCTCGTTCGGTCTCACTGAAAGCGTAATATGTATATTTACCCTAAATTTGGCAGATTGATAAGAACCGTTGCTGAATCCAACTCTCATATCAGCTCTACGGCATAAGACCTATTTACACCGAAATTTTTTGACATACTTTTAACAATTCAGTCTAGGCTAACTTTTCGACCACCTACCGCCAAAGCCCCCACGAAATTCCACACAAAATTCCAAAAACCAAGAATCAGCTGTTCTTTCAATATTGAAGGCGTATGACAAGCCTATCAATTATCTCAGGATACATACCTTTTTCTCGGCAGATGTCCGAAAATACTTTTATGACAGAAGCTCGACGCTGTGCCGCCTTTTCCGCCGTCAAGACGCCGTCTTCCTGCAGATCCCTGATCCTTTTGAGATCCGAAACCGCACGGTTGAACGTCGCCGCCAGACGCGGCGGCACCGGAGCGAAATCGAAACGATCGCACGCCCGCCGCCGAGAGCCTTTCGAAAGTTTCGCGAACGGCAGGGTGTTCGTCGCGCCATCCTCCGGAAAAACGAAGGTCGCGCCCGCATCGTCAACCGCGACAAGACGCGCCGAAAAGACGCGTCCCGCGCGATTCGTCCACATATCCGCCGCCGCGACCGCGGCGGATAAAAGACATGCGGCGAACAAGACCCTCTTCATCAGTTGCAGACCACACGGAAGAAGCCCGACACCCCCTCGACGCTGCGCGGCGCATAGATCGTCAGTACACGACCGGTACCGTCATACTTCTCGTAATCCAACGCCCCGTCAGCCTTCCTCGATGTCGGCACAGGCGCCCAGACGGCATTCTCTCCGAGCGACTCACTGAATACGACATGGTATTTGCGGTTTGAGCGCGTCGTAAACCGTATCTTCACCCGGTCAGTGCCGGCAACGGGTTCAAATGCGGTAATCGCAAACATCTCCGTTTCAAGGAAAGGATCCGTTCCCGCAAGGAATTCCGCACGGTTGTCCATGCCGTCTCCGTCGGCATCCGCCTTTGGGTCAAACGCGGTAATCGCCGCCGCATCATATGATTTACCCGAACAACGGAGGACCCATTCCTCCCATGCATCCGGCAACCCGTCACCATCGGCGTCGCTGCCGATGGTGTAGTCCCTGCGCTGAGCCGTACCCGCCTTCGGCGTCATGAAAACGGAGGCTGGGGCGAGCGTCGACTCCTCGCCGCCCACAGTGCAGAGAATCTTCATCTCCGTGCCGCTAAGGACGGCGTAGGAACGAGACGGACCTTCGCTATCGATTTCAAGCGACAAACGATAGTTCACGCCTGGCAGCATCTGATCCGTAACGGCACTTCGGGAATAAACCGTCCCGCCGGCGGCCGCCGCTCGGACAAGGCGCACCTCCGCTTCGGAAGCCGATTTGAGCGGCACGCCGTATTCATCCCGCACCAGGCCGTAGGTCACGACCGGAGATTGAGGAATCGACACGCCCCAGAGCGACGAAACAGCTACGGAAACAGCGGAAAACAGGATAAGTTTGTTCATGACTATTACCTCCATCAGTTACCCGAAAACGAGTATGTCTTCAAGTAAAGGTGAATATCCTTCAC